>NZ_QLIT01000013.1 GCF_003574485.1 Facilibium subflavum | reverse complement strand
ATTCAACCCTTGATTCGCATATAAGATAAATAAGATGTATATTCCCGATGAGATGCAAGCGGATAACTGTTTGGATCAAGTGTTTTGGCAATCAGCTCCACGCGCGCAGGATCGCCAGGCAATATTGCATAATCGGCATGTTTGATCATTGTCTTTGACAGGCTTATATGGTACATCATTTCTTCAGCTATTTCTTCGACGATCATTATGACTCCCCTTTGTGTTTATATTAATATTGACAGTGCATTATATGCATTTCTCTCATGAAGAAGAAAGTTTTTATTAAGGAGTTTGAGAAAAGACTTGCATTTAGTAAAAGAGCTGTTAATATATTGCCTATCGATGCGGGGTGGAGCAGCCTGGTAGCTCGTCGGGCTCATAACCCGAAGGTCGTTGGTTCAAATCCAGCCCCCGCTACCATTATTAAAACGTTTTAAACGCGGGCCCGAAGGGGCCTTTTTGTTTTGTGATAAAAAGGACTCTGGGTAGTCCTTTTTTTGTATCTGAGGAGAATTTCTGGATGCTAATTGAACAATTAAGTGCGCTGATTGCGCCAGAGGTTGAAGATCTGGGTTTCATTTTTTGGGGCTTGGAAATTGATGGTGCAGGTCAGCATGAAGGTGTTATGACTGTCCGTATCTTTATTGATTATGAGGAAGGTATTTCAGTTGATGACTGCCAAAAGGTGAGTCATGCAGTCAGTGCAGTTTTAGATGTTGAAGATCCAATCCATCGTGCTTATGTGCTTGAGGTTTCTTCCCCTGGGATGAATCGTCGCGTCTTTAATGCCATTCAAGCAAAAAGCCTGGAAGGTTTTATGGTAAAGGTGCAACTATTTGAAGCGCTTGAAGGTGGTCGTCGACGATTTAAAGGCGTGATTGAAAGCGTTGTTGATGAACAGGTATGTTTAAAGACAGAAGAGGGTGAAGTGAGCTTTAGCTTTGACAATGTTGAGAAAATGCGCGTAGTGCCACAATTCTAAGGTAAATATTTCAGGAGTGAAACATGAGTAAAGAATTATTGCTAGTAATTGAAACAGTTGCCAATGAAAAAGAAGTTTCAAAAGAAATATTGTTTGAGGCAATGGAAGAAGCTTTAGCAATGGCGACAAAAAAACGCTTCAATGAAGATGTTAAAATTCGTGTGAGTATTGATCGAAAAACAGGTGAATATGATACTTTTCGTCAATGGGAAATCGTTGATGAAGACCACTTTATTGAAAACTATGCCGCAGAGCTTTATGTTGATGTTGCCAGAGAAAAGGGCCATGATGTTAACGTGGGTGATATTCTTGA
Source organism: Facilibium subflavum (assembly GCF_003574485.1). GTDB lineage: Bacteria > Pseudomonadota > Gammaproteobacteria > Francisellales > Francisellaceae > Facilibium > Facilibium subflavum. The sequence continues at coordinate 39,786 of NZ_QLIT01000013.1, read as the reverse complement.
AGAGCCTTTAGAATCAATAGAATTTGGTCGCATTGCAGCAATGACTGCTAAACAGGTCATTATGCAAAAAGTACGAGAAGAAGAAAAACGTTTAATGGTTGAGCGTTTTACAGACAAGGTGGGCAAGATTGTCTATGGTGAAGTTAAGCGTGTGACACGAGATTTTATCGTGGTTGATCTGGGTAACGATGCAGAGGGTGTTTTGTATCGTTCAGAGCTTTTGCCAAAAGAAAATTATCGTATGAACGACAAGCTAAGAGCATGTGTTCTGAAAATAGATGCTGAAGCCAAGGGATATCAAATTTTATTAAGCCGTGCAAGCAATAGTATGCTTCGTGCATTATTAGAGCTTGAAGTACCTGAAGTTGCCGAAGAGCTAATGGATATCATGAATATTGCACGTGACCCTGGCTCGCGCGCGAAAGTTGCGGTCAAATCGAACGACAAGCGTATTGACCCTGTTGGTGCATGTGTTGGGATGCGTGGTTCGCGTATTCAGGCGATTACAAATGAGCTACAAGGCGAGCGTATTGATATTGTGTTATGGGATGAAAACCCGGCACAGTATGTTATCAATTCGTTATCACCTGCTGAAGTTGTATCCATTGTGATGGATGAAGATACACAGACGATGGAAGTTGCTGTTAAAGAAGATCAGTTATCTCAGGCAATCGGTAAAAGTGGGCAGAACGTACGTTTGGCTACGGCTTTAACTGGATGGCATGTGAATGTAATGGCAGAGTCTGTTGCGGCTGAAAAACAAGCACAAGAGTCACAAAAAGTGATGCAGACTTTTGTTGAATCTTTAGATATTGATGAAGATATTGCAGAAGCATTAGTAGAGGAAGGTTTTGCAACTTTGGAAGAAGTCGCTTATGTTGAGCCTTCTGAGATGCTTGAGATTGAAGGTTTTGATCAGGAGGTTGTTGCCGAGCTTCAAGAGCGTGCTAAAACTGCATTACTTTCAAAAGCCTTGTCAGGTCCAGAGCCTGCAGAAGATTTATTGGCGATGGATGGAATGACGAAAGAATGGGCTAAGAAATTAGCACAAAATGGCGTGGTTTGCATGGAAGACTTGGCAGAGCTTGCAACAGATGATTTGATTGAGTTAATTCCAATGGATGAGAAAAAGGCAGCCTCGCTTATTATGACAGCACGTGCTCCGTGGTTTGAAGGTAATAAAGGACAATGAGGGGAATAGTCATGGCAGAAATTACAGTAAGTCAACTAGCAAAGCTTGTTAAAATTGACGCGCAAATGCTATTAAAAAAGTTAGAAGAGTCAGGCATCCATAAAGATAAAGTTAGTGATCTGGTCACTGATGCTGAGAAAAATGCATTACTATCTTATATACAAACAAGTGGTGCAGCGAAGAAACAGCCTTTGACATTACAACGTAAAAAAACGACACAGTTGAAAGTTGCGGGGAATCGCAAGGTTAATATTGAGGTGCGTAAAAAGAAAACCTTAGTAAAACCAAAGGCTGAAAATTTGCAAGAAACCGCAGTAGAGGCGCAAGATTCCAGCGAAGGTGTGTCAGCTAAAAAGCAAGATGATGCTATCCATGCTAAAGTCTCAGAAAAGCAAACTAAAGCTGATGTCGCTGCAGAACAAAAACAAACGAAAAAGCCTGCTGAAGTAAAAGTGGAGAAAAAGGCTGAAAAAAGTGTTTCAGAAGAAGCCCTTGAGCCGAAAATCGAAGATAAAAAAGCTTCTCAGGATAACCTTGGTGTTGAAGAAAATAAGCCAGCAGAAACAGCACCACAGCCATCTAAACCTGTTCAAAAAGCATCCAGTGGCTTTAATATTATTTCTAAGCCAGAAGTAAGTACTGAGACTGCTGATGATAAAGAAGCGGATACTTCGCGTGAAAGTGCGGCAGATAAAGAAAATAAGAAAAAAGCTAAGAAGAAAGGCTTAAAACCTGCGCAATCTGTTGATTTGGATGATGAAGGTCAGCCAAAAAAATCGGCTAAAAAAATCAAAGGTCAGAAAAAGCAATCGCCAAAATCGCTTTACCAATACGATGAGGCAGAAACGCTTGCAAGACGGCAGAAGTTTGGTACAAAAAAAGCAGCTGGCAAAGTTAAAACACAGCAGTTTACCAAACCTGTAGAGCAAAAAGCTAAGCAAGTAGTCATTTATGAAGGTATTACCGTTAATGAATTGGCGCAGAAAATGGCTGTTAAAGCTGCTGAGTTGATTAAAATTTTAATTAAAATGGGTGTTATGGCAACGATTAATCAGCCACTTGATCAGGAAACAGCAATTTTAATCGTTGAGGAGCTTGGTCATGCGTATACACTGCACAAAGAAGAAACCATTGAAGAAACAGTCTTGATTGATTCCTCAGCACATGAGGGTAAATCGCGTGCACCTGTTGTGACAATTATGGGACATGTTGATCATGGTAAGACTTCTTTATTAGATTATATTCGTAAAGCGCGTATTGCCGCTGGTGAAGCCGGTGGTATCACTCAGCACATCGGCGCTTATTCCGTGAAAACGCCAAAAGGAAAAATCACCTTTTTAGATACACCAGGCCACGAGGCATTTACAGCAATGCGTGCACGTGGTGCAGGTAGCACGGATATTGTTATTCTTGTTGTGGCTGCTGATGATGGTGTGATGCCTCAGACAATTGAAGCGATTCAACATGCTAAAGCTGCTGGTGTACCCATTGTTGTTGCTGTTAATAAAATTGATAAGCCAGAAGCTGATCCTGATCGTGTGAAAAATGAGTTATCACAACATGATGTTATTCCAGAAGATTGGGGTGGTGATGTGATGTTCACACATGTATCTGCTAAATCAGGTGAGGGTATTGACGATTTATTAGATGCAATATTACTACAAGCCGAAGTTCTAGAGCTTAAGGCTGTGGATGAAGGTTTTGCTAAAGGTGTTGTTATTGAATCGAAACTTGAGAAAGGGCGTGGTGCTGTTGCAACCGTTTTGGTGCAAAGTGGTTGTTTAAGCCAGGGTGATATTGTTTTATGTGGTACTGAGTACGGTCGTATTCGTGCGATGACTAGTGACACTGGGCAAAAAATAAAACAAGCAGGCCCATCAACACCTGTGGAAATCTTAGGCTTATCTGGCGTGCCAAATGCAGGTGATGAGATGATCGCTGTGAAGGATGATAAAACCGCACGTGAAGTAGCAGAGCACAGAGCGCAAAAGAAAAAAGAAGAGCGTTTAAAGCAACAGCAGGCCAGTAAATTATCTAGCCTGTTTGATCGTATGGGTGAGGCTGCTGATGGCCAGCAGACACTTAATGTGATCTTAAAGGCTGACGTTCAAGGTTCAGTTGAAGCGATTAGAGATTCACTGACGAAACTATCGAATGATGATATCAAAGTTGAAGTTATTGCCAGTGGAATCGGGGGGATTACTTCCTCTGATGTAAGCCTTGCTTTAGCCTCTCAGGCTGTATTGTTTGGTTTTAATGTTCGTGCTGATGCCTCGGCAAAAAAACAAGCCGAGTCTGAGGATGTTGAGCTTCGATATTACAGCGTCATTTACGATCTTATTGAGGATGTAAAACAGGCAATGTCTGGTTTGCTATCACCTGAGTTGCGTGAGCAGATTATTGGTGTAGCTGAGGTTCGTGATGTCTTCCGCTCATCTAAATTTGGCTCAATTGCAGGTTGTATGGTAATTGATGGCGTTATTAAGCGAAATAACCCAATCCGTGTCCTTCGTGATCAGGTTGTGATTTATGAAGGGACACTTGAATCGTTAAAACGCTTTAAAGAAGACGCAAATGAAGTCAAAAAAGGGCTTGAATGCGGGATTGGCGTTAAAAACTATAACGATGTTAAAGCTGGAGATCAAATCGAAGTATTTGAGACAATAGAAGTGAAAAGAGAAATATAATTATGGCAACAACAGCACGGGTACAGCGTGTTGCGGATGAGATTCAAAAAGTCATCGTAGCACTGCTTGCAAAGAAAGTCAGAGATCCAAGACTACGTTGGGTTTCGATTACAGGCGTTGATGTGTCAAAAGACTTGTCATCGGCAAAGGTATATTTTTCTTCAGTGGATAAGGATGTTCAAGTTAATGATTTGCTCAAAGCATTTGAATCAGCAAAAGGTTTCTTTAGAAGTGCAGTTGCTAAGCAAATTAATTTGCGTGTGGCGCCTTCTTTGCGCTTTATCTATGATGATTCACTTGCTTATGGTAATAAGATGGCGGATCTGATACAAAAAGCAAGAAAAGATGATGAGAAGCTAATCACCTCTGAAGATGCTGATCAAGAGGATCAAAAGCAGGTTATATCTGAGCAGGATGATAAGAATAAGAAAGATAAAGCTGCTTTGAAAGTGGAAGAAAAAAGACAAAAACTTCGCTAAGACGGGCAAAATTAAACAATATACCTGTAAATGACGTCGGCTTTAATATCATTTTATCTATAGGGATTTCAGAAATTTTCCCATGTATCTTATGTTATTATCTGTAGGTTAAGTTTATCCTTGTCACCTATTATAGAAAGTACAATAAGTAATATAGCGTGTTAAGGATTACAAAATGAGCTACCTAGAAAAATTTGTTTATGCGGTTGCTGAGAATCACTACAAGGATTTGCAAAGAGCTTGCATAAGACCACGTTGTATGTTTGATTTAATTCATGAAGAAGTTGAGCGTGGCTTGATTCAGGCAACTTTAGAGTATACGGGCTTCAATTTAACCAGCTGTGCAGATGTGCTTGGCATGAGCATTACAACTTTACGGTCAAAACTTAAAAAATATAATATTTTTGTTCTAAAAGTATAATAATGAAAATAAGCACACGCTATATGGTCTGATAATCTCATTTTCAGTTTTGAGTCATTCTAAAATATATTATCTCACATTAGTATCAATACCTTTTGTATTAAAATTTACTTAATATTAAGTATTTCTTGGAATGACTCTATCCTTCGCTTTGTGTCAATACCCTTAAATAATCCCGTGCTTTTCGGAGCCCTTCAGAAAGTCGATGATGTTGCTCAGGATGCATATTTTGATCTTGTGCGTCAATTTGATTAATACAGTCTAATTCAATCTCTTTAAGTTGCTTGATTTTTTCCTCAATAGGAATGTTTTGCTGATAAATTCGTTCAACAAGTTCTTTCATATTCATAATATCAACTCCTTCTGCTACACTAAACAATAACCTAGATTTACTTTAAATTATAGGTAAAGCAAGATGGGTTGTCTAAGGTTTTTACCATCTGGGGGAGGCAAGTATCAAACTGGAGGAAAAATTTATGAAAAATAATCTGTGGATTTTAATGTTAGCCGTTTTATTTATTGCAGGCTGTAGCACGATGGGATCATCGGATAAAGGCGTAGCCGCTTCTAATGCAGCCAATAATGTAAGCAATGATATGCCAACAAGCAAAGTCAAAAATTATAAGATTCAAAAAGGGGATACACTGTGGAAAATTGCCAAAAAAGAGGACGTTTCCATGGCCTGTATTGAAAAAGCTAATAATATGAAGGATAAAGCAAAAATTTATACAGGAGAAGTGCTGGTTATCCCAGCCAAAGAAGATTGTTAATACTTACTTAGGGGTTATTAGAAAATATGTATTATTCATCTGATGATGGATAATACGCATTGACACCTTTGAGAATCTTGAGCGCTTTCAAGCGTGCTTCGGCTTCAGCCAACATTTTACGTGCTTCTTCAACATCTACCTTGTTTTCACCTTTTGCTTCTTCTAAAGCTTTTTGAGCTTTTTCTTTAGCCTTTTCAGCGGCAGCCTGATTTAGGTCTTTAGCACGTTCCATAACATCAGCTAATATAATAACTTGGTGTGGTTGAACCTCGACGATACCGCCTGATACATATAGTGTATCTTCTGCATCTTCTCGCTCAATACGCACAACACCAGCAGGCATAGTGGAAATTAGCTGAGTATGTCCATAGGAAATACCCATTTCACCTTCACTGCCACGAAGATTAACGATTTTTGCCTTAGCATTGTAGACGGAACCTTCTTGGCTGACGATGTCAACGGTTATGAGTTTGTCAGACATTGTGAATACACCCTAAGTTATAATGATTTTGCTTTTTCAATAGCTTCTTCAATCGTTCCAACCATATAAAAGGCCTGTTCAGGTAAGTGATCATATTCACCTTCGACAATTGCTTTAAAGCTTGCAATCGTATCTTTTAAAGGAACATATTTACCTGGATTACCCGTAAAAACTTCTGCAACATGAAATGGCTGAGATAAGAAGCGTTGAATCTTACGTGCACGTGAGACGGTCAATTTATCTTCTTCTGATAATTCATCCATACCCAAAATCGCAATAATATCTTTAAGCTCTTTATAGCGCTGTAGCGTTTCTTGAACTTTATGGGCAACATCATAGTGCTCTTGACCGACAACAAGTGGATCAAGCTGGCGTGAAGTTGAATCAAGCGGATCAACAGCCGGGTAGATGCCAAGCTCAGCGATCTGGCGAGATAATACGATTGTTGCATCCAAATGCGAGAAGGTTGTTGCAGGTGATGGATCTGTCAAGTCATCTGCAGGCACATAAACAGCCTGAACAGAAGTAATTGATCCTGTTTTTGTCGAGGTAATACGCTCTTGCAATACACCCATTTCATAGGCAAGCGTTGGCTGATAACCTACAGCTGATGGCATACGGCCCAATAAGGCTGAAACTTCAGTACCAGCTAAAGTATAGCGATAGATGTTATCGATAAACATCAAGACATCACGATTTTCATCACGGAAACTCTCAGCAATGGTTAGTCCTGTTAGTGCTACACGAAGACGGTTGCCTGGTGGCTCATTCATTTGTCCATAAACAAGGGAAACCTTATCTAAGACATTAGACTCTTTCATCTCATGGTAAAAGTCATTTCCTTCACGTGTACGCTCACCAACGCCAGCGAAAACTGAATAGCCACTATGCTCTTTTGCGATGTTATTAATAAGTTCCATCATGGTTACGGTTTTACCAACACCGGCACCACCGAAAAGACCGACCTTACCACCTTTAGCGAAAGGACAGATCAGGTCAATAACTTTAATTCCAGTTTCTAAAATTTCTGCACTAAGTGCCTGTTCTGCAAAGGCAGGTGCTTTTTTATGTATTGGTTGTCTTTGGTCACATTTAACAGGGCCACACTCATCAATTGGGTTGCCAAGTACATCCATGATGCGACCTAATGTCCCATGACCAACAGGCACTGAAATTGGCGCGTTTGTGTTTTCGACTTCAAGTCCGCGTTTTAAACCGTCAGAAGGACCCATGGCAATACAGCGAACAACACCGTCCCCAATTTCTTGTTGGACTTCTAAGGTCAAGTCTTCTTTTTTTACAATTAATGCGTCATAAACTTTTGGTACCTGGTCACGTGGAAAGCTTACATCGACCACTGCTCCAATGATTTGACTAATTTTACCCATACTCATTTTTATGTCCTCTTTACAAAATACTAAACTTTATTCTGATGCTATACAGCTGCAGCACCTGATACAATTTCAGCAAGTTCTTGTGTAATTACTGCTTGGCGTGCTTTGTTGTATTGTAGTTTCAACGAATTAATAATATCGCCTGCATTATCTGTGGCATTTTTCATTGCAAGCATTCTTGCTGCTTGCTCACACGCCATGTTTTCAACGACACCACAATAAACCTGTGACTCAACATAACGTACCAATAAAACATCTAACACGCGTTTAGCGCCGGGTTCATAGATATAATCCCAATGTTCCTTGCTTTGTGTTTGTGGTGCTGATGAATCGCTATGCATATTTGGTATTGGCAGCAAAGCTTCTTTTGTTGGTTTTTGCTTGATCGTGTTGACAAAGCTATTACTAAACAAGCTCAGTGCATCAATTTTATTGTTATCAAATGCATCGATCATGACAGCAACAGCACCAGTGACCTCACTAATGGTGATCTGGTTTTCCTGAAAGCTCGCCACTGAAATAATGTTAACACCTGATAAACGCTTGAAAAAACTTTCTGCTTTAGCACCAATTAGACATAGGTCAACATCAATTTTTTGCTGTTGATAACTTCGGATTGTTTTTAGTACCTCTTTAAATAAATTTATATTCAGACCGCCACATAAGCCACGATCAGTTGAGACAACAATCAATCCGGCACGCTTTATTTCACGTTTTTGGAAATAGGGGTGTGCATACTCCATACTGGCGCGTGTTGCATGTGCAATAATATCGCGCGCATAGTGTGCATAGGGACGTGCTTCTTCCATTCTATCACGTGCTTTTCGCATTTTACTTGCCGCAACAAGTTCCATTGCGCGCGTGATTTTCTGGGTGTTTTTCACACTGTTAATTTTCGTGCGAATCTCGCGGCTACCAGACATGCTTTTCTCCTACCAAGATTGCGTTTCTTTGCACTCTTTAATGATGGTTTCAAGCTTTGCTGCGACTTCATCATTATAATTGCATTTTTGATTTAGCTCATCTAAAAATGCTTTGTGCTGACTTTCTGCATAAGCATGTAGTGCACTTTCAAAACTGCCCACTTTGCTAAGTTCAATATCATCAAGGTGCCCTTTATCTGCAGCATATAAAGATAGTGCCATTTTCGCAATGCTTAAAGGTGAAAATTGTTTTTGTTTCATAAGCTCAGTTACGCGCTCACCTCGTTGCAATTGTGCACGGGTTGCATCGTCAAGATCTGAGGCAAACTGTGAGAATGCCTCAAGCTCACGATATTGTGCAAGTGCTAAACGCACACCACCACCAAGTTTTTTAATAATCTTGGTCTGTGCAGACCCACCAACACGTGACACAGAGTTTCCGGCATTGATTGCTGGACGAATCCCTGCATTAAACAAATCTGTTTCCAGGAAGATTTGTCCATCAGTAATAGAAATAACGTTGGTCGGAACGAAGGCTGAGATATCGCCAGCTTGCGTTTCAATAATTGGTAAGGCTGTTAATGAACCTGTTTTCCCTTTGACTTCACCATTGGTTTGCTTTTCTACGTATTCAGCATTGACGCGTGCTGCGCGCTCAAGTAAGCGTGAATGTAGATAAAAGACATCGCCAGGGTAAGCTTCACGACCTGGTGGACGGCGTAACAATAATGAAATTTGGCGATATGCCCAGGCTTGTTTTGTCAAATCATCATAAATAACTAAGGCATCTTCGCCACGATCACGGAAATATTCGCCCATTGCACATCCAGCATAAGGTGCCAGGTATTGTAAAGCAGCTGAATCTGCTGCATTTGCAGCAACGATAATTGTATGTGCTAATGCATCATGTTCTTCTAGTTTTCGTACAACATCAGCAACAGATGACGCTTTTTGCCCAACGGCAACGTAAATACATTTTACACCGGTGTCTTTTTGGTTAATAATCGCATCAATAGCCACGGCAGTTTTACCAGTCTGTCTATCACCGATAATAAGCTCGCGCTGGCCACGACCAATTGGCACCATAGAGTCGATCGCTTTAATTCCTGTCTGAACAGGCTGGTCAACGGATTGACGCCAAATAACGCCAGGTGCGACTTTTTCAATCGGTGCGGTTTGTGATGTTTTAATATCACCTTTGCCATCAATTGGCGTACCAAGTGCATCAACAACGCGGCCTAATAGGCTTTCACCCACTGGAACTTCTAGAATTCTGCCCGTGCAATAGGCTTTTTGGCCTTCTTGAATGTGTTCATAATCACCAAGAACAACGGCACCTACAGAGTCCTGTTCTAAGTTTAATGCTAAACCATAAACATTGCCTGGTAGCTCAATCATTTCACCTGAGGCGACATCGTTTAGACCGTGGATGCGAATAATGCCATCAGAAACGCTTACAATAGTGCCTTCAGTTTTCGTCTCAGGCGTATTGTCAAACTTCTCGATTCTTTCTTTAATTAGTCCACTAATCTCTGCTGAAGTTAGTTGCATAATCTTTCTTCCTAATTTTGTTAAGCTTGTAATTCATGCTGTAATTTTGCCAATTTACCTTTAATTGAGCCATCGATAACAAGGTCACCGACTTCAATTAAGGCACCACCAATTAATTTGGGGTCGATTGCTGTTTTAACATTGATCGCACAATTAAACTTGCGCTCAAGCTTTTGTTGTAATTTCTCAATATACTCTGCCGATGTTTTATAGGCTGTTGTGATTGTTGCTGTTTTTGCTTTTTCATCATCTGATTTATATTGCAAAAATAAAGCATAAATCCATGGAATGACAGCAAGACGCTTATGCCCTGCAATAACGCGAATCAAGTTTATCATGTGTTCGCTTAATACTTGAGATAAAGTAGAGATTAAAAGCTCAGCAATGTCTTGTTGTGTATAGACAGGGTTATTGAGTAAAGCTTGAATGTCTTGGTTGTTGATAGATTCTGCTAAGTTTAACAACATGCTTGACCAATTTGAAACAACGCCTTTTTCTTTTGCAAACTCATAAGCTGCTTGTGCATAAGGTCTGGCAATTGGTGTCATATCTGTCATTAAGTTTACCTCTTTGGTTTATAGCTCAGCAGCCATCTCTTCTAATAACTGATTGTTAGTCGTCATATCAATATTTTTATGGATCAACTTCTCAGCACCAGAAACGGCAATGTTGACAACCTCTTTACGAAGCTGCTGCTTCATTAGGCGAATCTGTGATTCAGCCTCATCATTGGCAGCTTTTCTAATACGCTCTGCATCAGCGCGAGCAGTCTCTTTGGCTTCTTCATCAATCTGCATAGCGCGCATATTTGCCTGCTCAATGATTTTAGTTGCTTGTGCTTTGGCATCATGAATGATTTCATTTGCTTTACGCCGTGCAACCTCAAGCTCTTTTTCAGCACGATCTGCTGAGGCAAGGCCATCAGCAATTTTAGCCTTTCGCTCATCCATTGCCTTTTTAAGCGGTGGCCAGACGAATTTCATCGTAAAACCAACAAAAATGGCAAAAGTGATTATTTGGCCGATTAAGGTGATATTAATATCCATGATTTCTCCTTTGGGATAGGCTCATGTTTTTGTGAATGCAATAAATCAGCAAAACTTAAGCACCTAAAGCCTTTGCAGCAGCTTGGCTTAGACCATTAATCGCAAGCGGGTTTGCATATAATACTAAAAAGCCAATAGCGATTGAAATTGCGGCAAACGCATCAACGAAAGCTGCCACAATAAACATACGGCCAAGCAACATCCCACTTAACTCAGGTTGACGTGCAACCCCTTCTAGGTATTTACCACCTAAAACGCCAAAACCAATTGCTGTACCTAGCGCTGGTAAGGCAATCAGTAGTGCAACAGCAATTGCTGTTAGACCGTTTAGCTGACCTAAAACTTGTAGTGACATTTCCATTTTTTTCTCCTTTTACTTTTGTTTTTTGATGGTTGAAACTATTATTAATTTTTTAATGTGCATCTTGTGCCAGGTTGAGATAAACAACCGTGAGCATCATAAATACAAAGGCCTGGATGACAATAATCAAAATGTGGAAGATTGCCCATAAACCACCTAGTGTCCATTGAATCCACCAAGGTAACAAGGCAATCAAAATAAAGATTAGCTCACCGGCAAATAAATTCCCATATAACCGCAGTGACAGCGATAAAGGCTTAACAAGCTCATCGATAAGACGAAAAGCAATATTCAATGGGAATAGCCAGATACCAAAAGGCGCGCTGAATATCTCTTTGGTTAAGCCAAAAGCGCCTTTAGCTTTTAAATTGTAAAAAATAATTAAAAGGAAAACCGTAATCGACAGCCCAAAGGTCAAGTTCGCATCAGCCGTTGGCACTAAGCGAAAGTAATACTCAGAAGAGCCTGTCATGCGTGTAATTGTCCAGCCAACCAAATCGACAGGGATTAAGTCCATGAAATTCATTAATAGCACCCAGACAAAGATGGTAATGGCAAGTGGGGTTACAAAATTACGTTTGTGATGATATGTACTGGCAACTGAGTTATCAATCCACTCACAAAGAGATTCAACCATATTTTGCAGTTTGCCTGGCACATCAGGTGAAGCCCTTTTTGCCCCAATATACATCACGGTAAGAAATAGGGCACCTAAGACAATACTCACGATGAGCGTGTCGATATTCAACTGCCAAAAAGCAGAATCGCCTAGTGAAATTTGCCAATGATGTAAATGATGTTTTACATATTGTGAAGAAGTCAATGTTTCTCCTGCTGCCATAATCCGTCTCTTTTGGTTGGGTTTATTTGCTGTTAAAAGTAGTTAGTTTCATAAAAAGCGGCATAAACCACATTGCTAGTTGCAATACGAGTAAACCTGCAATATATGAAAGGAATTTTGGTTGTATATAAATAGCAATCAAAACAGTACCAACTGCTACTACAAAAAGCTTGGCAAACTCGCAAGCATATAAAATACAAACCTCTTTTAGGGGATGATATTGCGTTTTTTTCAAAAAAAGACGCAATAAAAAAATAACGTTAGCTGCAAACATTAAAACGGCACCAAGTAAAAAGCTATAAGCATAACTTGCGCCCCAAAAAAAACACAATAAACTGCCACCTATCACCAACAGGCTTTGGAAAGCAAAAAAGTGTTTTTTGTACAGTTTTCTATTCGCCAACATTTCTCTATATAACCCTTGAATTTACGCCAAGCAGTATATAGACACCAAGCTAAAGGTGCAAGTGAAAACGTATTCTTTTTTTGCGTGATTTGTTGACACAAGCACGTTTACTATGCTGAGTTAATTGGGCTTATTGGCAGGGAGCACATAAAGTAGCATGGTGAAATGATGTGATGGACTTAAATCTTACGTGGGTTTACGCTTTCAGTTATTTCTTAAATGCTGATAAATAATTTACTAATTCCGGTAATCTCCACATTATCAACCGAAGTTAAAATGCGTAACTCTACGGTTCTTAAAAGATAAGTATAAATGTTATTGTTGTGTAATTAATGTAAAAACTTGGGGGTGCTGCAAATGTCAAAGCCTGAAATTACTAGATTACTATCATATGACAAGATTAACTTCAATTCTGCTTGTAAAGAAGATGTATTGAAGGTTTTTAACTTGCAAAATAATGCATCAAAAGAAGATATCCGACGACAATACAGAAAGTTGGCAGTCCAGCTTCATCCAGATAAAAACCAAGATGATAAAGAGAACGCGGATAAAGCATTCAAAATACTACAACAGGCATACGATAGATATAATTATCTTTTTGAGCACCATCAAGAACCTACTAAAACATCACAAAATAAATCAAATGCTCATACTAATAATTTTAAAAAACCTACATTTAATTTTAGTCAGTTTAATCAACAGCCTAAAGATCCTATTGAGCATGAGCGTGATGATATTTACGAAAAGCTCAACAGAGAAAATGGTAATGATCAACCAGGTACGTTTTGTTATATAATTATAAATCTTGCATTGAATATAGGTAATGATATAGATAATGCATTTAAGCAATTTCAGTTTTTAGAAAAAATAAATGGAAACAAAAAAAGTCAATCTTCAATGGGGCGAGCTTTTAAGGCTGCAAAAATACATCATGGTTTAAAAAGCGCCGTTGAAGATCCAGACTATCGACCTGATTTGAAAGATATTATAATGAAAGTTGATATCACGAATACTAGTGAGATTCTATCTGAAAATATCTCGTGCATTCACAAAAATGTCTTTGGTACTTATCAAACTGCCAGAAATACTAAGTATGATCCAAATAGCGAACCTAAAAATAAAACAGAATCAAACATTCAAAAATCACCAGAAATAACTGCAATTACAAAAATATACAATGCCTTGTTTGAAGGCGAAACAACTCGTTTCAAAAAAAGAGGTTCGATTATAGATAGTGCAAAGAACATCGAGGATATTAGGAAGAATGCACGAGATGGCACTCGAACAAAAAAAGCACTAGAACTTTATGATAAATATTCTAAAAATGGCAAGGGTGACTTGTCGACAAACAATATCAACCTTGCCAAAGATATACACGATTACGGTAAAGCCCACTCTGGTATTTTCAGTAAAACATCTGCAAATGAAGGCTGGAAAAACAAAACTAGCGACTCTATATTATTTCAAACATATGTGGAAAATAACCGTGGTTCCAGATCATCCAGAATTTATAATGCACTTAAGCTTGAGTCTTAACCGCAAAAATGTATAGGTTTAATTACACATAGGTAAATGAAGTGGTCTGTTATGTTGTTTGCACTTATAGCCTGCCAATCTCTATGCCATAAGTCGATTTAAAAATCCCCGTGCACTAAAAAACATTCTGAAACTCTAAACTTCAGTTTCTTAAGTGAGGCAGCTCAATAATTCATCGGTATACGATTTCATTGACTGCAAGATATAAAGCTCATACTGTGTTTTATTCAAGCGATAGAAAATGACATCAATATGCCCAAGCTTGCTTTGTGCTGCTGTATTTACTGGGAAAGCCTCAGTAGAGAAGTCAAGCGGACAGTAATGATTGAGCTGATCATTGGTATTATCAAATAGCAAGACATCACGTGCATGTGAAAGATCAACAATGCTAATGTGAATTGCTTTTTGTGTCAGTTGTTTTTTTATCTGCCATAAATTATCAAATACATCATAGCGATTCTTTGAGACAAGTAACCATTCATCTGGTCCAAGACACATAAGTTTTTGTGTGCTGCTAACACTTGTCTGGCCAACTTTTGTCGGTAGCGCCAGATTTAAGGTGCTTTGTAAGCATTGGCAAAAATCCTCATTTTCTTGAGTGCCACGAATATTAATCTGTTGATAGTAATCAATCCAGTTTGCACCTTTATCAGACATTAACAATCTCCTGTTATAAAAAAGTTTTATCTACGATCTTGGCTGCTACTGTTTGATTTTTCTCAGGGTAGGCCGCATAGACTGTTTTATCTGGATAATCTTTTCCTTGTTTAATGAGTGCTAAGGCAAAGCTTCGTTTTAAATTGGGACTATAGTAGCTTGAAGTTACATGACCAAGAATTGTTACAGGTTTTGCGTCAATGGTTTGCGAGGCAATAATATTTGTACCTTCTGGAATAACGTGGTTTTTATCTTCAGGTAAGAGTCCAACCAGTTGCTTGCGATCAATTTTTTGTGTATCGCTTCGATAAAGTGAGCGTTTTCCAATGAAATCACTTTTTTTATCATTAACAACCCATGACATATCCAAATCATAAGGCGTAATCGTTCCATCGGTTTCTTGTCCAATGATAATAAAGCCTTTTTCAGCGCGTAATAAGTGCATGGTTTCGGTGCCATAAGGCGTGATCCCATAAGGTTGTCCAAGGTGATAAATATACGCCCAGATTGCTTTTGCGTTGCGAGTAGGGACATTAATTTCATAGCCAATTTCGCCACTAAAAGCAACACCAAAAATACGAATTGGTATTTCTATATTATTATGGTTTAGCGTGCCGGTTTTTACATCTAGTGGTGAAATGTCTTTAGCTAAAATATTACTTTTATCTACCAGAAGTGAATGAAGCACATCAAAGCTTTTGGGACCTGAGATACTGATAACCCCCCATTGCTCGGTAACGGAAGTTAAATAAACGGTCAAATCAGTCCACTCGGTTTGTAGCCAGCGTTCCATCCAGCTCAAAACAATTGCTGCATTGCCAGTAGTTGTCGTCATATGAAAATGGTTTTGACTTAGCCTTGCGGTAACACCATCATCCATTACCATTCCATCTTCACCAAGCATGACGCCATAACGACACCGGCCAATCTGCAGTTTTTTCCAGCCATTGGTATAAATGCGATTTAAAAATTCTGCTGCATCTGGGCCTTGGATATCAATTTTACCTAAAGTGCTACCATCAAGCATTCCAACAGCTTGTCTTGCGGCATAAGACTCGCGCAAGACAGCTTGATCCATCGTTTCATTTTCAAAAGCTTTATAATAGCGTGCTCGCCACCAATGGCCAACATTTTCAAAGACAGCATCGTGTTTAATATGCCAATCGTGTAAAGCGGTAGTGCGATTGGGTGCAATCGCATTTTCCCCGCGATCAAATCCAGCAATAGCACCAAATGTGATAGGAGTGTAAGGCGGGCGGAACGTTGTGGTGCCGATTTGTGATTGTGGCATTTGTAATAGCCTGGCAAGTACATAAAATAAGTTCACATTGCTTGTTTTCCCTTGATCAGGTGCCATGCCACATGTGGTATAGCGTTTGGCATGTTCAACATTACAAAAGCCTTCATCAACGGCCTGTTGAATATCATAAACAGTGACGTCAGAAGCCATGTCGATAAAGGTGTTCTGAGCTTGTTTCTTATCGGTTAAATCAATAAGACACCATTGGTGTGTTGACTCACTAAATACCGGTTCTTTCACTTTTGGCTCATGCTTTTGAGGGGATTTCCCAAGTAAAAGTGACAATGTACTAGCAGTTTGATTCGCCTGGTGCATTGCATCTTGGTAGGACTGTGTACCGTTACATCCACCGCAGGCAAATTGATTTTTTTGTCTTGGCATTCCTGGCAAGTAACTACCAAGCTTTTCATTATAAACAACTTGCCCATCTGCATGGCTCCAAAGGTTAATTACAGAATCAAACCCGCCTGATATTGCCAGCAAGTCACAAGCAATATCTTCATAGCCTTTACGTGTTTTGATGGTAATTGATTGTAGCCTATGCACCCCTTTTGTGTTTGTAATAATAGCATTGGTTTTGACGCTAATACCTTTTTGTTGTGCAGTGTGAAACCAGTATTGCCCAGGGTTATTACGAACATCGATAATCGCTTGTAATTGTATATCACATTGTTGTAGTTCTAAAGCACACTGATAGGCTTGATCATTGTTTGTGAAGATAACAACTTTTTTGCCAGGCACGACACCATGCTGGTGCAAATAGTAGCGAGTGGACTGAGCCAGCATAATGCCAGGACGATCATTCCCCGGAAATAATAAAGGGCGTTCAATTTGACCAGTTGCATGTATTACAGATTTTGCGCGAACCTGCCATAGTGTTTGTCTTGGTTGTTTAGTATGTGGCGAGGGTTTGGTAAAATGTGTTTGCAGTAAATTGATATAACCATCTGTATAGTGTCCAAAGGCAACTGTTTGTGATAAGAGGATGATCTGATCATCCTGGTTAAGTGCCTTTAGCGTTTCTTTTACCCATAAGCTGGCAGGCTCATCATTCAATAAAATATCCGTATCAATCATTGGCTCACTGTTTAGAAAGCCTCCCCAGTTTTTTTGTTCACATATGATGACTTTCAAGCCTTTATTAACAAAACAGCGTGCTGCAGATAATCCTGCACATCCTCCACCAATAACAAGCACATCACAAAAGGCATAATGCCGTGCATAATGATCTGGATCATTTTCTGCTGGTGCTTTGCCAAGACCTGCGCTTTTGCGAATATTTTTTTCATACCAAGGCCATAACCTTTGTGGTTTTTTAAATGTTTTGTAGTAAAAACCTGCGCTTAATAATGGTTTGAATAACTGAGCAATAGCACCAAGATCCCACTTTACATTTGGCCAGCAATTTTGGCTTTTTGCTCTTAATCCATCATAGAGGTGGATTTCAGTTGCTCGTATATTAGGCTGGGTACAAGAGGCATCAGGTTCTAGTTGAATTAGCGCGTTTGGCTCTTCCACACTATTTGAAAAAATGCCACGACAACGATGGTATTTGAAGCTTCTAGCAACAGGATTAACGCCATTTGCCAATAATGCTGATGCTAGTGTATCACCAGCATAACCATGATAGCTTTTATTATTGAACGTAAAGTGAATCTTTTCTTTATGTGGATGGTTTTTCAAACGAAAAGGCTGTTCTTTCATAAGTGATTACTCCTTAACGTTGATATGCGAATTTTCCTGATTTGAAAAATCTGGTTTTGGTTGATTGAGGTCATAAATAGCCAGGATTTCATTGGTTGTGGTGTCACGCGCAACATTAAACCAGCGCCGGCAACCATGGCAATGGCACCATTGTTCATATAGTGTGCCCCTGGTATTATCATGAATGAATAAATAATTTCCCCATTGTTTATCAGTAAAATCAGCATTGTTGTTTGGGTAGCTTCTGTGTGCCTGCCCACCATAGCTGAATTCAGATTGTGCGCGTGGCCCGCACCATGGGCATTTGATTTCAAGCATATTTGCCTCCTTGTTGGTTGCTTTTAATGTGCAACAGCAGCAGCGCCATGCTCGGCAACCAAAGCACCAGTGAAAAACCGTTCAAGTGTATGATGTTTATTTGTCTCATGTACTTTGTCATAAGCGATCGTATGAGCAAGTGCATAACCTGAACCAGGTGTTGCTTTAAAGCCGCCAGTTCCCCAACCGCAGTTGATATAGAGATCTTTAACGGGAGTATGGCCGATAATGGGGCTGGCATCTGGTGCAATATCAACATTTCCTGCCCATTGGCGCATCATTTTAAGCCGGCTAAAGGTCGGAAACAATTGCAACAGTGCTGCTATAGATGCCTCGATAACATTAAAGCTGCCAGTTGGCACATAAGATTGGAAACCATCAATACCTGCTCCAACGACCAGTTCCCCTTTGTCTGATTGACTAACATAGGCATGAACAGCGTTGGACATGACTACCGTTGGCATAATCGGTTTGACAGGCTCACTAACAAGTGCTTGTAGGGGGTGCGTTTTAATCGGGATATCAAAGCCGGCCATATTGGCTAAGACGCTTGAATTAGCTGCAGCAACAATTGCAACCTTCCCCGCTTTAATATTACCTTTTGTGGTAATAATCTCACTAATGCGATTTTGATTGGTCTTAATATCAATAACTTCACATTGTTCAATGATATCGACTCCTGCAAGAGATGCCTTATGCGCGAACCCCCACGCAACAGCATCATGACGTGCTACTCCGCCATCAGGTTGAAAGGATCCGCCTAATACAGGAAACCGGCAGTTTTCATTAATATTAATAATAGGGCAGAGGTTTTTAATTTCATCTGGTTCTTTCCACTGGCTGTGAATACCATTTAATTGATTGGCATTCACCCGTCGCTTTATATCTCTTTTTTCAGTTTCATCATGTGCAAGATTGAAAACACCACGCTGACTAAACATGACATTATATACAAGCTCAGCGCTTAAAGTTTTCCAAAGCTTTAATGCATGTTCATAAATCATTGCGCTGGGTGTGTGGAGGTAGTTTGAACGAACAATTGTCGTATTTCTTGCAACGTTGCCACCACCAAGCCATCCCTTTTCCACAACAGCAACATTGGTGATATTGAATGTATGGGCAAGGTAATAAGCTGTTGCTAATCCATGCCCTCCACCACCAATAATAATGACATCATAACTGGGTTTAGGTGATATTGTTTTTTGCCAGGTGGGTGTCCATTTTTTGCCACTTAAGGCATGCTTGATCAGTGACCAGATTGAATAGTTCTGCACCATTTGTATATCCCTCCCTTTATATAGCATGGGCTTTTAAGCAGTGCGATAACTGATAATACCTGGTCTACACATTCTTGTATTATTTGTTTGCACATGCTTTATATTCCATCTTACCTGAATTTTACGGTATAAATCACCCTCGATTAAAATAATTCTGGTAAAAAATTAACAAAAGTTATTTCTGCTGGATTTTAAGGGCGTATTATTATTGTTTTTGACTATACTGGATTCTATCTAAAGCAGTTTAAAGCGAGGCCCCCCATGCCGTATGAGCAGAGCAAATCGACCAAAAGACGTTATAATATTGGTGCATTTCATCAGCGCTATTTTGTTGGCAATGGGGTCGATATTGGCGGTAAACCTGATCCAATGGGACAATATGTTGGCGTTTTCCCATTGATGCGTTCCGTGCGTATATGGGATCTTCAAGATGGTGATGCGCAGTATATGAAAGGGGTTGATGATGCAAGCTATGATTTTGTAGTTTCAAGCCATTGCCTGGAGCACTTACATGACCCAAAACAAGGGCTTGGAAATTGGATACGTATTGTTAAGCCAGGCGGATATTTAGTGATTACAGTTCCTGATGAAGATCTTTATGAGTTAGGACACTGGCCAAGTCGATTTAACCATGATCATAAACATAGCTTTACAATTCATAAAAAATCATCATGGTCGCCGGTTTCAATTAATGTGTTTGAGCTTTTGGCATCGTTCACGGATGTTGTTGAAGTTGAAAAAATTGAACTTGTTCGAGATTTCTTTCGTGATCAGTTGAAAGCAAAAAACTTTGATCAAACGCGTACAGTTGTTGCCGAATGTTGTATTGAATTTATTTTGCGTAAACGTCAAAATGACCAGTTGACAGGAGATTGACCGTGATATCAGATTATTTTAATCCCGCCGATATGGCGTCATTCACGAATGAAGACACAGCGAAGTTTTTTTATCAAATGGCCTTAAAATATAGACATCAAGGCCAATTAGCTAAAGCTGAGGATTTTTATAAAAAAGCATTAACAATTAAGGAAAATTTCCCTGAGTGCTACAATGATCTGGCACTTTTATACAAGGAAAAGGGGTGGTTTGATGAGGCAAAAAAATGCTATTACAAGGCGATTACAATTGCACCGGATTATTCAGACTGTATGTATAATCTGGCAAATTTACATGCAGACATCGGCGAAGATGAAATGGCTGAAAAGCTTTTAAAAAAAGCATTAAGCATTGTGCCTAAGGCTATTTATTATAACAGCTTAGGGGTGCTTTACCAGTCACAAGGCGCCTTTGAGAAGGCTGCAGATTGTTATCAAAAGGCAATTAAAATTAAACCAGACTACCATGCTTGCTTAAATAATTTAGCACTGGTTAAACTTACCCTTGGTGACTATGAAACAGGGCTTGCATGTTACGAGCATCGTTCAGCAATTGTGAATTTACAATCGAAAAACATAAATCTTCCTATATGGCAGGGAGAGGATTTAAACAACAAGCGTATCGTAGTCATTACTGAGCAAGGTTGCGGTGACAATATTCAATTTATCCGGTTTGCAAAAAATCTCAAAAAAATGGGTGCGTATGTGATTGTACATTGTCAAGAAGCATTAGCTACGCTCATGCAGACATGTCCTTGGGTAGATGATGTTCAGCCAACGTTAAAAGGGTTTACTGAAGATTTTTACATCTTTTCAGGGAGTTTGATGCATAGGGTGCAAATCAATTTGAAGAGTATCCCGATTGATGTGCCGTATTTATTTGCAGACAAAGATAAAACAGCGTCTTTTAAACAAACACTTTTTAATCACCAAAAGCTTAAGATCGGTATTGTCACAAAAGGCAGTGATAAGCATATAAATGATGGTAATAGGTCGATTGATCTAGGCTTATTTAAGCCAATTTTTTCAATGGAGAATATACAGTTTTATTGTCTGAATTTCCCTTCAAAAGGCAAAAAAATGGATGGGAAATTAATTGATGTAGCTCCTTATATTAAAGATTTTTCGGATACGGCAGCCATAATAGAAAATCTGGATTTACTGATTAGTGTTGATACGGCAGCGGCACATTTAGCTGGTGCAATGAATAAGCCTTGCTGGTTACTGATCCCCAAGATAGCTGATTGGCGGTGGTTATTAGAAGGTGAAACGAGTCTATGGTACAAAAGCCTGCACTTATTCAGGCAGCAAACAGCAAAAGACTGGACGCAGGTAATTAAGGCGCTTTCAATGTCACTTAAGGAGATGCCGAAAATTTCAAATTAAGCATGCTTATGGATAGTAGAGCGAGCCGATTAAAGCATAATGATCTGACAGATCTGTAATATCACCGATATGTTTATTATGTAATGCGATGATTTTTAAGCTAGAGCGCTTATCAGGGCACTGATAATCAACCATGCAAAGGATGTGATCTAATGTTGTCTGCTCTTTACTTGTAACCATCTTATTTGTCTTGCTGTCATAGCTGTAAGGCAATGTGTCTTTACTGTATATCCCAGCAGGCTGTGCCTTTAGTGAATTAAGCAAATATTGGTAGGGTGAGTTAAATACTATTTGTGGATTTTCAGCGGTGATGGCTTTACCACTATCGGCATTAAAATCGCCCATTATAATAACAGCTTGATTTGCTGGAATTTGCAGATTTGCAATAAACTGACTAAGCTGGCCAATTTGAATGCGCCAGCGATCATACTCTTTTGCTTTTATGGGTTGACTGAAGCTTTGTGTGTGCAGGGAGATGATATTATAGCGTTTGTTATTTTTGGTTATTTGTGTAAAAACCGCACCTTTGTTTGCAATGCCTTCCAAGCCTAGTGAGCGAGAAAAAACAGCATATTGTGGCTTTTGTGAAAATGGATATTTGCTGTAGATAATCACCCCACCACTTAAGAGGTTTAAATGCTTTAAGCTTGGCATTCCGACGACTTTTGAATGATATGGGTAACCATGTTTTCGCATCTGTGCATTTAGAATTACAAATGAAACTGGTGCGATATCCTCTTGAAAAGCAACAATGTCGGGTTTATAGTGGTCAAGTGCGTTAGGAATGTAATATGCTCTTTTAAAAGGATGGTTCAGGTTCTTAGTCAAATCCGAGATAGGAATATTAGGCAAGAGGTTTGTATTATAAGTCATCACGGTAATATGATGTGCAAAAGTACTGTTGAACCATATAAAACTAATAATAAGCCAGCTGTATCTTATGAATTTTCTCATCCTTTTCAATCCTGTGCTTCCTGATCATTTCACCTATCATAACAAAATAAGCAAAGGTGGATAACTGGGAAATTCCTGAAAAAATTACATTTTAGAATGGCGTCTTGTATGCTAGGATCGAAGTAAGCAGTGATATAAGCAAACAAGGAAGGTGCTCATGCAACGAAAGGTCAAAGCTTTAGTCGTTGGCGGTGGTGTCGTTGGAGTTAGCACACTCTATCATTTAACAAAAAGAGGCTGGTGTGATGTTGCGTTGATTGAGCAGCATGATTTAACACAAGGTTCAACTTGGCATGCAGCTGGTTTATTACCTTTATATCAAATGAGCTACAGTGTAGGGCAGTTACATAAATACAGTGTTGATTTATATAAGCGTTTAGAAGAAGAAACTGGGCAGGCTGTAAGCTTTCACAAAACAGGAAATCTGCGAATTGCGACAACCCAAGGCCACTTAGATGAGTTTCGCTATTACAGTGGTACGGCAAATACGTTGGGTGTGCCATATGAGATGGTAACACCTAAGCAGGTTAAGAGGCTGTGGCCATTTGCCAGAGTAGATGATGTCTTAGGCGGAATTTATCACCCAGAAGATGGTCATATTGCCCCTGCTGATGTCACACAAGCTTTGGCTAAGGGTGCACGAGCTAATGGCGCTGAAATCTATAGACAAACGCAAGCGCACAATTTTATACAACTAGATAATGGGCATTGGCAGGTTCACACGAGTAATGGCGATATTGTTTGTGAGCACTTAATTTTGGCAACTGGCTTTTATGCTCGGGAAACTGCAAAAAAACTTGGGCTTGATATTCCTGTGGTTTCTGTTGAACATCAATATATCGTTACTGATGAAGTCCCGGAGCTTATCAAGCGCTACCAAGAAGGGTTAAAAGAATTACCTGTTTTACGCGATGCGGATCATTCTTACTATATGCGTGAGGAAAGGCAAGGTTTAATCTTGGGACCGTATGAAATAGGTGCCCCTGCTTGGGCGGTTGATCATGTGCCAGATGGATTTGTACAGCAGTTATTAGAACCAGACTACGAACGGCTGGAGCCTTATATTGAAGCAGCAATTAAACGCGTACCGATGTTTGGTGAGGCGGGTGTTAAGGATTGTGTAAATGGCCCAATTGCTTATACTCCTGATGGTGCACCAATGGTTGGCCCTGCGTTTTGTCTAAAGAATGTCTGGCTTAATGAAGGCCACAGTTTTGGCATTACAGCTGCAGGAGGCGCTGGAAAGTTTCTAGTAGATTGGATTGTTGATGGTCAACCTAGTATTGATATGAGTGGTGTTGATCCACTTCGTTTTGGTGAGTATGCCAACAAGAACTATGCAAGGATTAAAAATGAAGAAGCCTATGCACATGTTTTTGTTACACACTATCCATTAGAAGAGCGTCCTGCAGCAAGACCCGCCAAGACAGCACCGTGTTATGATCGATTAAAAGCAAAGGGTGCGGTTTTTGGTCAACAACAAGGCTGGGAAAGAGCGAATTGGTTTGCTTTGGAAAAAATGCAAGCAGAAGATAAATACAGTTTTCGGCGTACCAATTTTTTTGAACCGGTGAAACAAGAATGTTTAGCTGTCAGAAATAACGTCGGTATAATTGATTTAACAGCGTTTTCAAAGTTTGAAATTACCGGTCTAGATGCGCATGATTTCTTAGATTCACTGGTTGCCAATAAACTGCCACAAAAAAACGGTCGCATTACCTTGGCGCATGCGCTGTTGCCATCAGGTGGTGTTGATAGTGAGTTTACGATTACTAAGGTCAAAGACAACCACTATTATCTCATCAGTGGTTCGGCAGCTACTCAGCATGACTTAGATGTGTTATGCAGACATAAAAAGCCTGCCCAATATGTTGATATTCGCAATGTCAGTGATGATTATGGCGTTTTAGTGCTGGTAGGGCCAGATGCACGAGAGGTGCTTAGTAAGCTCACCGATACTGACTTATCAAACAAAGCATTTCCATGGCTGTCGGCCCAGTCTATTAACTTGGGGGTATGCCCTGTTTATGCTATGCGCGTGAACTTTGTGGGTGAGCTTGGTTGGGAGTTGCATCATAAACTTCCTTATCAAAATCAGATTTTTGATATGCTATTAGACGCTGGGGAGGCTTTTGACATTCGGTTGTTTGGTACTCGTGCGCTGGAATCATTACGGATTGAAAAATCATATCGTTTTTGGAATAGTGATTTGACTAATGAGTACACCTTGCTTGAATCTGATATGGGTCGCTTTATCGACTTTGATAAAGACTTCCCAGGAAAAAAAGCCTTATTGGCACAAAAGCAACAAAGTATTAAGACAAAGCTGGTTACTTTGCAAATCGATGTTGATGATCGAGATGCTTTTGGCAGTGAGCCAATTTATGCCACAGGTGGTGATGAAGTTGTTGGTCGTGTTACAACAGGTGCTTATGCACACTTTCTGGGTAAATCGATGGCAATTGGTTATGTACCAGTTGATAAGGCAGATGTTGGCACAATGCTTGAGGTAGAATTATTAAAAGAACGATTTAAGGCAGAAGTCGTTGAAGACTCACCGTATGATCCACAAAACAAGAGGTTAAGAAGCTGATGAAGGTATTAGTTGCAGTTAAGAGAGTGATCGCCTCATCGGTTAAAGTCAGTGTCAAGACAGATCAAACAGGTGTGGTGAGCGAAAGTGTTAAGATGGCCATGAATGACTTTGATGAAGTTGCTGTTGAACAGGCAATTCGTTTAAAAGAGGCAAGCATTGCTGATGAAGTCATTATCGTCTCTATTGGTCCTGCCAAGGCTAAAGATATCATCCAGCATGGACTTTCCCTTGGTGCTGATCGTGGTATCTTGATTCAAACAGATGCTGAAACCGAACCGTTAGCCGTAGCCAAAGCGCTTAAAAAAATTGTTGAACAAGAATCAATTGATTTAGTCTTAATGGGTAAGCAGGCTATTGATAACGATGCAAGCCAGGCTCCGCAAATGTTAGCAGGGTTGCTTAACTGGCCGCAGGCAACTTTTGTCTCAAGTTTTAATCTAGAAGGGAATCACATCAACGCTACAAGGGAGGTTGATCAGGGACTTCAATACCTTTCCTTTAATTTGCCTGCTGTTATTAGCGTTGACTTAAGGTTAAATACACCACGTTATGCCAACATGCCAAGCATTATGAAAGCGAAGCGAAAGCCATTAGATGTTGTTTTAGATACTGACCTGGGTGTGGATTTCACACCAAAACTACAAACTTTAAAAGTTACTGAGCCGCCTTCGCGGGGGAAAGGACAAATGCTTGATAATGTCGAAGATTTATTACATAAGCTCAGTCAAAAAGGAGTGTTGTGATGCGTGCATTAATTATTTTAGAGTATGAGAATAATGAGATTATCAGCGCTTCTTTAAGTGCATTAGCAGCAGCGAAGCGGCTATCATTACCTGTGGATGCTTTTATTGCTGGGAGTCAAATGGGTGCAATTATTGAAAAAGCCAAACAATTGCCTTTGGTTGAGCATCTATATGTAGCAGACAGTGAAACACTGAAGGATTTATTACCGGAGAATATCGCGCCTTTACTTAAAAAACTGGCAGGGGATTATCAATATATTTTGCAAGCGCATACAACGCATGGCCGTAATATTATGCCACGGTTAGCAGCGTTATTAGATGTCCCACAAGTCTCTGATGTTATTGAAATTAATAATGATAAAACCTATATACGGCCAATTTATGCAGGCAATGCTTTTGTCACCGTCAAAAATCCATCTGATAAGCAGCTTATAACAATTCGTGCAGCAAGTT
Source organism: Facilibium subflavum (assembly GCF_003574485.1). Lineage (GTDB taxonomy): Bacteria > Pseudomonadota > Gammaproteobacteria > Francisellales > Francisellaceae > Facilibium > Facilibium subflavum. Next base: position 13,435 of record NZ_QLIT01000013.1, on the reverse strand, counting down.
TTGCGCCTGTTTCCCTTACCGGCGGGCATGCGCAAGTGATAAAAGTAGATGCTCTGGCAGATAGTAACCTTGTGCAATGTGAAGGATGGGAGGTGCATAAAAGCGAATTACCGGATTTAGCAACAGCCTCAAAAGTTATCTCTGGTGGTCGAGGCATTGGCAGTAAAGATGGGTTTAAACGACTTGAGGTGATTGCAGAAAAACTTAAAGCTGCTGTGGGTGCCTCAAGGGCAGCTGTTGATGCGGGTTTTGTTACCAATGATTATCAAGTGGGTCAAACAGGCAAAATTGTGTGTCCTGATTTGTACATTGCTGTAGGCATTTCTGGTGCGATTCAACACCTGGCTGGCATGAAAGACAGCAAATGCATCGTGGCAATTAATAAAGACCCAGATGCACCAATTTTTAATAATTGTGACTATGGCATGGTGGCTGATTTGTTTGATGTGTTACCTCAGCTTGAGCAGGCGCTTGAGCATTGGAAAGATGCCAGTTAACTATTTTAAAGCAATTACATGTTTGCATAGTTAGGACCTCCGCCACCTTCTGGTGTATGCCAGTTGATATTCTGCTTAGGGTCTTTAATATCACAAGTTTTACAGTGAATACAGTTTGTAAAGTTGATTTGCAAATAAGGTGATTTGCCCTTTTCATAAATGATTTCATAGACCTGAGCAGGACAGTAGCGTTGCTCCGGCGCATCAAAGTATTTAAGATTGTACTCAATGGGTGTTTTATCGTCAGCTAATTGTAAATGGCAGGGTTGATTTTCTTCATGAAAAACATTGGCTAAAGCCACACTTGAGGTGCGATCAAATGTAAGCTTTCCATCGGGTTTTGGATAATCGATCTTTTTAGCCTTGTCTTTAAAAATCAGTGTATTATGGTCAGTAGTCTTATGGTGTAGTGTCCACGGCAGTTTTCCTTTAAATAACTTTAAATCAACTGCGTTGTAAAGCATGCCCCAATACATACCAAATTTATTGGCAGCGATGCGAAAATTACGTTGCCGGTACAGCTCCTTGTAAATCGTGGATGCTTTTAGATTTTTTTCATATTCATCAAGTTCGTGATTTGGCGTTTGGGTGGATAGCGCTTTATGAATATTATCAGCAGCTATAATACCACTTTTCATGGCATTATGGGTCCCTTTGATTTTGGCAACGTTTAAAAAGCCAGCGCTACAACCAATTAATAAACCGCCAGGAAAGGTCAGCTTTGGTAGTGATTGAATGCCACCTTCATTAATGGCGCGTGCACCATACCCTATGCGTTTTCCACCATTTAATATCTTGGCGATTTCTGGATGGGTTTTAAAGCGTTGCATCTCATTAAACGGGGATAAATAAGGGTTTTTGTAATCTAATCCAACGACATAACCAATATAGACCTGGTTGTTTTCTAAATGATAAATAAATGAACCGCCCCAGGTGTGCCGATCAACTGGCCAGCCTGCTGTGTGCATGACCATGCCTGGGTTGTGGTTTTCGGATTTGATCTCCCATAACTCTTTTATTCCAATACCATAGGTTTGTGGATCACTATTTTGGCGAAGCTTATAATGATTGATCACCTGCTTTGCAAGCGAGCCGTGGCAGCCTTCTCCAAGTATGGTATATCTTGCATGAATATCAACGCCTAACATAAAGGTATCTTTGTGATTACCTTGTTTATCAATACCTAAGTCATTGGTTCGAATGCCAATAACACGATTGTTACCATCAAATAGCAGCTGGCTGGCAGCAAAACCTGAAAATATCTCTACACCTAGTGCCTCAGCCTGTTCAGCAAGCCAGCGGCAAAGGTTGCTTAAAGAAACAATGTAATTATTGTGATTATGTAATTCATCAGGTAGCAGTTTAATGGGAATATTATAAGCTTTGTTTTTTGTGAGAAATGTAAATTTTTCTTGTGTCACTGGTGTATTCAGCGGTGCACCTTTATTTTTCCAGTCTGGAATAAGCATGTCAAGCCCGCTTGTTTCAATGACTGCGCCTGAAATGATATGACTACCAACTTCTGCACCTTTTTCCAATACACAAACAGACAATTTATTATTTGAGTCCAGGCATTTAAGGCGAATAGCTGCACTTAAACCAGCAGGTCCGGCACCAACGATAATAACATCATATTGCATGATATCACGTTCCATAATAACCCTCTGTAGAGCATGCACATAAAATAATTTCTTAATAACACAATAGAATATCGGGCTGCATTAATGCAAGTGTGGTTATACAGCAGATGCAAATTTTGTCTTTTTTCTACGGTAAGGATTTTTTTACAATTTTTTTATTGCTATCTATACAAAATGGCGGGCAGAAGTGCTAAAGTTGCTTTAGATACATAGGTTCAAGCGTTATTTATCTGAGTGTTTTTTGTGAAAGAATACGCTGTAAATAAAAGCCATATGCTTTATAAAGTGATGCGAGTATATATGAACTTGGTATCTCTTATGAATTTAGCGTAAGAAACGCGTAGGTGCATAGATAGGAAGGTTGTTGATATTACATATTGACTGACAAATTGAAACAAGGAGATTAAGTGATGAAAGTTTTGTGTGTATTATATCCAGATCCAAAAGATGGTATGCCAAGATCTTATTACCGTAATAGTTTGCCGCATATGTCACACTACCCAGATGGACAGACACTCCCTACACCACAAGGTCGTGATTTCACGCCTGGCACGCTTTTAGGCAGTGTTAGTGGGAAGCTTGGGCTTGAGAAGTTCCTTAAAACACAGGGGCATGAATTCATTGTCACTTCAGATAAAGAAGGACCCAATTCAGAGTTTGATCGACATTTAATCGATGCCGATGTTGTCATTTCACAACCCTTTTATCCAGGATATCTTACGGCTGAACGCTTAGAAAAGGCAAAAAACCTAAAGCTTGCCATTACTGCAGGTATTGGCTCTGACCATGTTGATTTGGCTGCGGCGAATAAAAAAGGCATCACGGTTGCTGAGGTGACTTTTTGTAACAGTATCAGTGTTGCTGAACATGCTGTCATGATGATGTTAGCATTGGTTCGTGATTATATGACACAACACGAAATTGCCAGATCAGGTGGGTGGGATATTGCCGATTGTGTCAAGGATTCTTATGATATTGAAGGGATGGATGTTGGTGTGCTTGCCGCCGGTCGTATTGGGCTGGCGGTGTTGCGTAGAATGAAGCCTTTTGATGTAAAACTTCATTATTTTGACCGTTATCGTTTAGATGCGCAGACAGAAAAAAGCCTTAATGCAATTTATCATGATTCCATTGAGTCTTTAGTTTCATCGGTGGATGTATTGTCTATTCATTGTCCATTGACCGCTGAAACTGATGGATTATTTGATAAAACATTATTAGCCAAAATGAAAAAAGGGGCTTATATCGTTAACACGGCACGCGGTAAGATTTGTAACAAGTATGATATCAAGGATGCCATTGAATCTGGACATCTTGCCGGTTATGCAGGCGATGTTTGGTATCCGCAACCCGCACAGCAAGATCATCCATGGCGAACGATGCCCAAAAATGCGATGACACCCCATACCTCAGGAACAAGCCTGTCTGCGCAAGCACGCTATGCTGATGGTGTCAGAGAAATTTTAGAAAACTTCTTTGCTGGTAATCCAATACGGAATGAATATTTAATCGTCAGTGATGGTGATTATGTTGGAACCGGTAAGCATTCGTATGCTAAAAAGGAGGCAGTGAATCAGTAGTTGGTGTCGCTAACCAGCAGCAAGGACAACAAACTATAAGGCCAGTAAAAATGAATATGGCAGATATTAATGTGATAGTAAACCGTTGGCTATCACAGGCGTCAATTGAGATTGTTCCGCGCATATTTAATCAAATAACTGACCTTGAAAATTACATCCTTCCTGGACAATATCTTTATATTACTTATTTGCCTAATGAAGACTTTCAAGCAATTATCGAAACAGCTGTTATCGTGCAAAGCTATGGCGGGATTCCTGTTGCGCACATCCCAGCACGGCATATAAAAGACCAATCGCATCTATACCGTTATGTTGATGCGCTTAAAAATGCAGGCGTTCGACATGTATTATTATTGGCAGGGGATCGGGAGAAGTCATTGGGGTGCTTTCAAAGCACGGTAGATCTGTTGAAAACGAATTTATTTGATGGCAATGCATTTGAAAGTATTGGTTTTGCGGCACATCCTGAAGGACATCCAAAGATTAAACAGGATGAATTGTTTAAAGCTATTCAATGCAAGGTTCAATGGGCACAGTTGCAACCTTGTCGATGTTATTTTATTACACAGTTTGTCTTTCATGCAAAAAGTATTCTAAAGTGGCAGAATCAGCTTTCAGGTGTGCAGATGTTGCCTGTTTATATGGGATTGCCAGGACCAACAAAGCCAAAGGCACTGCTGGCTTTTGCTAAATTAGCAAATATTGGCTGGCTGAAACTGTTATCAATGATAGTGCGCAATCCAACAAGATGGTTTCGCTTTGCAGGGCGCTGGTCACCTGAAGAAATCATTAATCATCTGGCAAGTTTTCAGCAAACGAGGCCAGACTCTTTTATCAAAGGTTTGCATTTTTATACTTTTGGTGGATTTAAACCAACAGCCAGATGGTTAAAAAGGAAGCATGAACTTATTTTTGATGCCTTTACATGCTCTGTCAACCCCAATAACAAGGAGGAAAGTCCGATGAAAAATACAGCACAGCACTACACACTAGAAACAGATGCAATGTATCAAATAAACCAAACTAAAAAACGCAATGTTCCAGTCAATCTCAGGCAAAGTGGTAATGCAGATGTTAATATGCTGATTTCAACACGTATTCGCAAGTCACCTTTTTGGCATTTATCGATGGAAGCTGGCTGCAATACCGTAACGGTTTATAATAATATGTATCATCCACGTAGTTACACTCCTGAAGAAGAAGGGGGGTTGATGGCAGAGTATGAAGCCTTGACGAAAGATGTGACGATGTGGAATGTTGCCGTAGAGCGTCAAATTCAAATTAAAGGTAAAGATGCCTTAACATTTACAAATCGACTGGTAACACGGGATTTGAAGGAAATATGCCCAGTCAACCAGGCGCGTTATGTGATATTATGCGATGAAGAAGGCGGTATTATTAATGATCCTGTTCTACTTCGTGTGGCTGAAGATGAGTTTTGGTTATCAATATCGGATTCAGATGTCTTACTGTGGGCAAAAGCACTAAATTATAATTGGCAATATGATGTTAGTATTAAAGAAATTGATGTCTCTCCTGTGCAGATTCAAGGGCCTAAATCACAAGCGCTAATGCGTAAATTATTTGGTTTAGGGATTGACTCGATTAAATACTATCGTTTATGGCAAACTACACTAAACGGTATGGATGTCGTGATTTCGCGCAGTGGATTTTCTGCCGAAGTTGGCTATGAAATTTATCTTAGAAATGCGACCTATGATGCAGATAAGCTTTGGAATACCGTGCTTGAGGCTGGCAAAGAATTTAATTTACGCGTCATTGCGCCAGGACACATCCGCCGGATTGAAGCAGGGATCCTTTCTTACAAGCAAGACATGGATATCGAAACAAACCCATTTGAGTGTGGTCTGGCATGGCAGGTAGATTTGGAAAAAGAAGATGATTACGTTGGAAAACAGGCACTTGCTAAAATTAAAACGGAAGGCGTTTCACGGAAGCTTGTAGGACTTTGCATTGAAACAACAGTGCCGATTACTTGGTATAATCCTGATTTCTGGTTGGTTTTTGATGAAAGCCATCAAAAACAAATAGGCTATATTACAAGTGCATTTTACTCGCCTAAGCTTGGTCAGAATATTGCCTTGGCAATGGTTCCAATAGAGTACACAAAAGTAGGGACAAAGCTTACCTGTGATGTTTTAATTGAAGGCGAGCAAAATGGTGCAAAAGCAGTTGTTTCAGAGACGCCGTTTTTTGATCCACAAAAACAAATGCCTTTAGGTGATCAGCTTGCAAGTTGATAAAATAATGAGGAGCTCGCATGTTTAGCATTGATCAGCAAATCGTTCAAAATACCAGAATACATCCAATTTGCGATGTTGGCGCCAAAATCGGGCTAAATAATGATATATTGGATCCTTATGGGCACTATATGGCAAAAATCAACTGTTGGCATAGGGATATGCCCAAGTCTGCAAATAAAGGTAAAGTCATCTTAGTAACTGCAATTAGCCCAACACCTGCAGGAGAAGGAAAAACGGTAACCTCAATCGGGTTGAACGATGCGTTATGTCAGCTAGGTAAAAAAAGTATATTATGCCTTCGTGAGCCAAGTCTTGGCCCATATTTTGGGAGTAAAGGCGGGGCGACAGGTGGTGGTTATTCTCAGGTATGTCCGGCTGAAAAAATAAATATGCATTTTACAGGAGATTTTCATGCGATTACCAGTGCACATAATCTGCTTTCGGCAATCATTGATAATGTGATTTTTCGCGAAAATGGCGTTGGGCTAGATCCTCAGCAGATCAGTTGGAAACGGGTTATGGATATGAATGATCGTTGCCTAAGAAATATTATCGTTGGTTTAGGCGGTAAGCGTAATGGATTTACCAGAGAGTCAGGATTTGAGATTACTGCAGCTTCTGAAATCATGGCTATTGTCGCATTATCCAAGGATGAGGATGATTTAAAGGCAAGGTTATCTCGGATTATGCTTGGGCGGCATTTGACTGAAAATCGCTACATTTATGCTTATGAGCTGGAATGTATCAATGCAATGGTACGCTTATTAGGAGATGTATTAAAGCCAAATTTGGTTCAATCACTTGAGAGCAATCCCGTATTAATGCATGCAGGGCCTTTTGCCAATATTGCACATGGCTGTAATTCAATTATTGCAACAAAAACGGCAATGGACCTGGGTGAATATGTCGTGACTGAAGCGGGTTTTGGTTCAGGGCTGGGTGCTGAAAAATTTTTTAATATTAAATGCAGGCAATCGGGCATTAAACCATCTGCATCAGTATGTGTGGTGACAGTGAGGTCTTTAAAAATGCATGGTGGTGTTGCAAAAAATGCATTAGGGGCGCCAAATTTGCAAGCCGTTGAAGCTGGTTTAAGCAACCTGGGAGGTCACCTTGATAACTTAACACAATTTGGTGTGCCTGTTGTTGTCGCAATTAATCATATGTCAGGTGATACTGAACAGGAGATTGAATGTATTAAAGCCTTTTGCCGGCAAAGATCAGTTCAGGCCATCGTGGCAAAGCATTGGTCAGAAGGTGGTAGTGGCGCAGTTGAGCTTGCCAATGCTGTAATAGAAGCCATTGATACACAGCCAAATTATTTTAAATATCTTTATCCGGATGAAATGCCGCTGGCAGATAAGATGCGCACGATTGCGCGAAAAGTGTATAAGGCGGCAGATATAGAAATCAGCCAGTTAGCAAAAAGGCAGCTTGCTGTGGTTGAAGATGGTGGCTGGCAAAATCTCCCGGTATGCATGGCAAAAACACAATACAGCTTTTCTTCAGATCCTAAAATGTTAGGTGCGCCGATTAACCATATTTTACCCATTAGAGAGTTAAAACTTTCAAGTGGTGCAGGTTTTGTCGTGGCACTTTGTGGCGACATGGTGACGATGCCAGGATTGCCAAAACATCCGGCTGCTGTAGATATGTAAGTTATATCTCCCGATATTTAAATAATGATTTCTCCCTAGCATCTCGCGCTTCTTTTCTTGCTTGCCTTCTTGCCTGATCTCTTTGTTCGTGACGTTTACTTGTATTTCTGAGAATCTGTTGTCTTTTCCTTTCCCTTTCGTCTGCTTCTAGTTTGGTATTGATGGATGAAATAGCCTCTTCTTCATGATCAAAAATTTCTGCTGAAAGCAAAACCAAAACCTCCTCAATATTTTCAAGAACATCTTCGATTGATGCTTTTTTTGCATGGTATGCCTGTAAACTCAAACGCTGTTTTAAAAAGCTTTTTCTCAGAGCTGTATAACGTGCTGCCTTATTAATTTCTGGATGATCACTGGTTGCACCAATTGCATTGTTTAAGCTTGAGATAGAAGCATGAAGATAAGTTTGACCTTTTTCTCCATAACTGCTTTTTTCATTGCCTTCATCAATATCTCCTAAACGCACGGCAATACCACCGAAAACATAAGGCTGGTTTTCATAAAAGGTGCTGATGTTATCAAAGTCTTCCTCGCTAGTCGATAGTTGTGTTTTTTGCGTGTTTGTGCGTCCTAGCGAAAGGTAGGTAGAGGGCTTGGAAAGCTTTTGTGCAAAGCGCTCATCCAGATCTGTATGCTCGGTATAAGTGTTGTTATCACTATTATAATCATAAAGGCGAATTAATTCTAAGAGCTTTGTGTTAACTTGTTGTGCAAGCTGATCTCTTAAGTTATTAGCAATACCGTGATCAATGGGGGTGGTGTTTTCAGCAAAAGCTTTTACATATTGGAAATTAAAATGGTTATAGAATGTTTGAGACATTAAAAACTCGTTATGTAGATTATTGCAGCTATCATCATTAAGGCCATAATAATTCAAGTGTTCACGATTTTCTTTCGATAGGGTTGGAAGCAATTTGATGCGTCTTAAAGGTGCTAATAATAATGGTTGCATTTTCGCTACAAACATAAAAACATAGGCAACAGCCTTATTGATATGTGTTTGGCGAATGCTTGAACGCCCTGCCATGCGGTTATGTAACGAGTAAAATTCCAAATAGAAATAACAAGCGCTCGTAATAGCAACATAAAGTGCACTTAAGTATTTTATAAGTTTTTCTTGTTTCGTATCCTTTTGAATACCGATAATGACAAAGTTGCTTATAGGTTCCGATAAAATCAGATTGGGTAGGGTGTTAAGCAAGTAAATAATAATAATATCAAGCACGCGCTCATCATTGCTAAATGTATCCTTCCAGTGTGATTTAGCGTTATTTGGTATATAGGCAATGATTTTTTCTTTAACGCCACTACCAAGTTTTTTATCAAAAAAGCGATTATAATCGTTAAAGTACGCCCACACTTTCAATTTTGTATCAATGACATTAAAAAACTGTTCACGATCAATAGTGAAGTTATCTTGAGGTGATACAGTGTTGTTATAAATAAGAAATGTTTCGTCAGCTTCATTTGTAATATTAAGCTTTTTATATTTGCGTGTATAACTGGTATTCTTTGCAAAGACCTCTGAGTCAATCACTTTTTTAAGCAATTCTTGCCGAATATCCTTGGCTTGTTCTGCTGTAATTGTCTGTATTTTATCTTTATCTTGGTAGAAGCGCTCATAGACTTGCCTTGCTTTGGCGCCTAAGTGGCTATCTGCAATCTGGATGCGTTGCGTGAAGCTTGTTAATGCATGATACATTAAAATTGTATTATCCGATTGGAAGGCTCTAAGCTGGCAGATGTTGAAAGAAACTAAAATAATAGCCTGTTTAAGCGCAAATTCAGCATATTGGTTTTGATTTTGCTGTATATACTCGATAGTTTTTTCAAATTGTTTCTCTTCAGTTAGGCTATCAATTTGAATGGCTTGTATCTGTCCTTGCATTTTCATCGTATTTAAAAACTCGTTGATACAATTTTGTGCCTTGTATTTTGCTGTGTAGAGCTCGCTGTCTGGATCGTAGTTTTTTTGTCCTGTTATGGGATCATTCATACTGAATTGGCGAATATTACTATTGACGGTCTGTCCAATTATATAATTGCTCATACCAGATGTGACTGAAGCTAAAATTGTATTAGCAACGCGCACCTTCATGCTGGCATCAACCTGTGAGGCTTCATAGATCGACTGAATGCTTGTTGCAATGGCATAGCCAAGTGGGCCGGCGAAAAAAGTTGCTGCGGCAGTTGCCATACCAAAGGCAATATTAATAGTATTATCAAAGCGGCGTTGTCTTTTTTCTTCCAAAGACATACGTAATTCATATTGACTGGTAAATTTATTATTCTCCTGTTCATATTGTTTAACTTCTTCTGTAAATAGCGTGATTAAATCAGTTAAAGCCTTCGATTGGTCTTGCAGTTGTTTAATCCCCATAAAAAACTCCTTTTAAAATGAACGGGTTTATACATTGAAAAGTATGTTGTTACTTTAAGGTAAGATGCTCAAGCTTATTTTGTATACGCTTAGGTGCAAATTTTATGCCTTAAACAAAGCAATGGCTAAGAATGTGTTCTTATATGATTATTTTTGTAGTGTGACAGATTAAGTTAGTGCATCTTACCAGCAATTGCGCTTACTGTTTTGTAAGCATTTTCTGTCGCCACAAATACAGGCTATACCTGCCATGCGATGAGTGCAAAATAATTACAGCAAAATATAAAATAATTTAAGCAAGATGCAAAAATGGGAAGTGTGTAACTTCAGTTTTTAATGAAAAAAATTGACTTAAGATTGGCAGCTTGCGGCTTTTCTTTTACAATACCCCTATATTTATTTTTATGTAGAGCTGTATGATGAAACCAACTATTGAGCTGAAGCTATTACGTCCTGATATTTTTTCAAGTTTACCTGAATATGGCACCAGTGGTTCTGCTGGTGTGGATTTGCGCGCAGCAATTGAAACACCCTTAGTGCTTGAGCCTGGCCAATGTGAGCTCCTGCCAACTGGTATTGCAATCCATATCGGACAAGAGAGTATGGCAGGAATGATTTTGCCTCGCTCAGGGCTAGGCCATAAAAAGGGATTGATTCTCGGTAATAGCGTGGGATTGATTGATTCGGACTATCAAGGTGAGCTTATGGTCTCGTGTTGGAACAGATCCAATGCACCCATTGAAATCACGCCATTAATGCGTTTTGCACAACTGGTAATCGTGCCTGTTATTCAGGCAAATTTCGTTGCTGTTGATGAGTTTACCGATACAACAGTAAGGCAGCAAGGTGGCTTTGGTCATACTGGAACAAGGTAGGCTTAAATGCGTATTATCAATCAAGGAAAGAAAATAAAGGTGGTGGTGCACAGATGATTTGGACGGTGCCGAATATTTTAACCATGTTGCGTGTGCTTTTGATCCCGATACTTATCGTGGCTTTTTATGTGCCTTTTCCTCATCATCATGGGGTGAGTGCAACAATTTTCTTAATCGCCGCAGCTACAGATTGGCTTGATGGTTTTTGGGCACGGTATTTTAAACAGACAACAAAGCTGGGTGCTTTTTTAGACCCTGTTGCTGATAAGCTCATGGTTGCAACGGCATTAGGCTTGTTAATTGCGCTATATCCTTACGCGTGGGTGGCAATTCCTGCTATTGCCATTATTTGTCGAGAGATTATTGTGTCTGCATTGCGTGAATGGATGGCAGAAATTGGTCAGCGCTCTGTTGTAAAAGTATCATTTGTTGGGAAAGTGAAAACAGCGTGCCAAATGGGTGCAATCTTTTTGTTGCTGCTTAAGCCTAAAAGCTTAACGGATTTATGGGTTATTTTTGGCTTTATTTTGCTTTATGTGGCCGTGATTTTAACAGTCTATTCGATGTGGTTATATTTATCTGCCGCATATAAGGCAATTAAGTCCCAGTGAAATTGCTTGGAAAAAGGTGTGTGATTGTCTACAATTTTGATGTGTAACATGACAGCAATAAGGAAGCGAATATGCGATTTATCAATACGATTTTAACTTTAATTACTATTATAGGTGGCTTTAACTGGTTTTTGCTGGCAGTTTTTGATTTTAATATCGTGCATGAAATCTTTAAATTTTCTTCTGTATGGGAAAAGGTTATTTACGTTGTGATTGGACTATCATCACTGTATTGTCTAAGCTTGATTAAAATGATTTACAAATCAAAATAAATGTCCTGTGTTGCACGTAGTGTGCGCCATTAATTTTCCTTTTGTTCATTAGGGATAAATGGTACATTATTAACTGTTTTATTGTATAGAGAGTGATTTATGAGTAATAAAGAACAAGCATTATCATCAGCGCTGTCACAGATTGAAAGACAGTTTGGCAAAGGCTCTATTATGCGTATGGGAGATGCGCCTTTAGCGCGTGATATCGATGTGATATCAACAGGATCATTAGGGGTAGATATTGCACTTGGTGTTGGTGGTTTGCCAAAGGGTCGAGTCGTTGAGATTTATGGTCCTGAGTCTTCGGGTAAAACAACATTGACCTTGCAAGCAATTGCAGAATGCCAGAAAAAAGGTGGCACGGCAGCTTTTATTGATGCTGAACATGCTTTGGATCCAGTGTATGCAGAGGCTTTAGGGGTTGATTTGAAAAACCTGATTGTCTCACAACCCGATACGGGTGAACAGGCCTTGGAGATTACCGATATGCTGGTGCGTTCAGGCGGTGTTGATATCGTTGTGGTTGACTCTGTTGCAGCATTAACACCAAAGGCTGAAATTGAAGGGGATATGGGTGATTCACATATGGGGCTTCAGGCGCGTTTGATGTCACAGGCATTAAGAAAGCTTACTGCAAACATTAAGCGCTCTAATACGCTGGTTTGTTTTATCAACCAGATTCGGATGAAAATTGGGGTTATGTTTGGTAATCCTGAGACCACAACCGGGGGTAATGCGCTGAAGTTTTACTCATCAGTAAGGCTTGAGATTCGTCGTGGTAGTCCAATCAAAAAAGGTGATGAAATTCTTGGGAATGAAACAAAGGTTAAAGTCGTTAAAAATAAAGTTTCTCCTCCTTTTAAACAGGCTGAATTTGACATTATGTATGGAGAGGGAACCTCGCTAGAGGGTGAGCTGATTGATCTGGGCGTGAAACATGGATTGATTGAAAAATCAGGCGCTTGGTACAGCTATAATGGTGAGCGAATTGGTCAAGGCAAAGATAATGTTCGCAATTACTTAAAAGAAAATACAGAGATCAAAACACGGTTGCATGATGCAATCCTAACACAGTTGCTGCCAGCTAAATCCAAGCAAGGTGTGGCCATAGAAACTGATGATGCCAATGCCAAGTGAGCGTGATTACTTATTTTTTCTTCTATCTAAGCAGGATTACTCAAAAGCACAGCTTCAACAGAAATTATTGAAGCGTGCCAAACTTACTGATGTTGAGATTGTTCAGCTTTTAGATGAGTTTGCACAAAAAGGCTGGCAATCTGATCAGCGTTTTGCAGAACAATTAATTCGTGCAAGTCTATTAAAAGGCTATGGTGAAAAACGCATCATTCAAAAGCTTGTATATGAAAAACAGGTTGATGCCTCACTTGTTGAGCGTTTACTCTGCACACAAGAAATCGATTGGACAACGCAGGCAAAAATGTGCTATCAGAAAAAATATCATGATGATGTTTCAACACACATTGATCACGCCTAATAAAGCATTTTAAAGTTTTTTCGTGTAGGATATTTCACAAAGTTATATGCAAGCTGTATTCAAAATGGAAATTTTACAAACGAAGAACCTGGATCATCTGGGATTAGTAACTGGGGTATTTAAGAAGTTTGGGATTATTGATTTCGTGAACAAGAAGTTAGGG
>NZ_QLIT01000012.1 GCF_003574485.1 Facilibium subflavum | reverse complement strand
AAAAGTGTCAAAGTCGGGAGCAAACCAATGCAGTACTAGCGGATTTATCATTGGAGTAGTTTTCTTATACATTAGTGGTTGCAGGTTCATGAACATGGATTTTATGATGAAAATGCACCGCTAAATAGGTAACAAACCATAGACTGAGTAAGCCAGTTAATACCGCATAAGAAATAATTAGCCCAGCATAGCCATAATGTGTTAGATAAGCGCCAATAGAGCTAAATAAAAATGCGGCTGAATTTTGAATTAGCCCAATCATTGAAGCAGCTGTGCCGCGTCGTTTAGGGTGTAGTGATAAGGCTTGGCTAATTACATTTGGCATGCCTATCCCTGAGCCAATTGTTAAAACAAAAAAGGGAATTGCAAGCATCCAGCCAGATAAGGGGAGCGCTAGGAGTTTTGTAATCATCACGATCAAAAAAGCAATGATATAAAGGATTACTGAAGTGGTGAAAATACGAATAAAGCTTACATGTCTTTTAAGCATGGATTTTGAAATCAGCCCACCTGTAATAAAGGCAATAGAAATTGGAATAAAAAACAAACTCATTTGTTTCGCCGTATAACCCAATTTATAAAGTAAAAAAGGAACTTCGGTCAAATAAACATAAACACCTATATATATTGAGGCACTTGCGAGTGTTAGTATTAGAAATCGTACATCCAGTAATACGTGTTGGTATTGTTTAAGTACAGATAAAATAATGTGGGGCTGCTTTATTTGGTTGTCTTTTTTGGGTGATTGCTTAGGCAGGCTTGTAATAAGCAAAAGGATAATAAACGATAGTATCGTTAATGTAATAAAAATAACACGCCAGTTTGAGAGTGACAATATAACGCCACCTAAAATTGGCGCAATCGCAGGCATTGCACCAATACAGATAAAGCCTGAGTTGATAATATGCCGTGCATGTTTCTCAGCAAAGTGTTTGAATGTGATGACTTGCCATAAACATAGTGCGCTTGCAGCGCTCAAGCCCTGTAGTGCTCTTGCTGTAATAAAGACAAAAATATTTGATGAGAGCATTGCTAAGGTGTTTGCGAGGATAAATAAAATAATACCAAAAGCAATGACCTTTTTAAGTGGTACATGATCAGATACCGCACCGTAAAAAGGAATACCTATGGCAAGCCCTAGCATATAAAAACTGATTGTTAATCCAATATTTGCTTTGCTTGTGTGTAGTATAGACTGTAACACCGGCATAGCTGGCAAATAGATATTAACGCTTAGAATGGATAATAATGCTAAAAGGTAGATGAGAAGTTTTATTTTGTACATATTTCCCCCTTAATGGTACTTTCTTCAATAATAAATGATAACGCTTTTTTAAGGTTGCTATCTTTTTGAGGTTGTAAAAAAAGCTTGCATGATTTTGCCTTAAATATGGCGATTTTCATATCTTATATCAGAAAAATTTTAATTTAAATTGAATACTATTTAAGTTATTATTAATAAAAATTTAATAGCAATCTAGAAATGAACTATACATTACAACAATTAAGCGTATTTGTTACGATTGTAGAGCTAAAAAGTTTAACCAAAAGTGCCCACAAGCTCCATTTGACACCACCTGCTTTGACAAAGCAGGTTCAGAATTTAGAAGCACAGCTTGGCTTTAGTCTGTTTGATCGGCGCAATAATCGTTTGATATTACAGGATAAGGGGGTGCATTTTTACCATCTGGTTAAACCGGTTTTAAATGAGTTGGACCGTATTAACAACATTGAGCTACCGCATTTACAACAAAGAAAAGTGAAGTTAAAAATTGCACTTTCTGCAATCTTTGAGAATGATGTTTTTAAAAATATAAATCACCTTTTACAACACGATCAATCATTTTGCTATGATTTAATGATTCAAGATAAAAATACACAACTACAATTACTACAAACCTATCAAATTGATGTTGCTTTAGTTGTTTTAGATCCAGATGAGTTGGAATTATTGAAACCGCAACCTTTTCAGGTGGTACCTTATAAATTAATAAAAATGGACCTTTATGTTGCTAAAGAAATTATCGATGCTGATAAAGAGATTAAAAAACAATTATCTGATTTAAAGTTCATTTTACAAACTGCCTATTCTCACCAATTTTATGAGTTAAATAACCGTTTGCATTTTTCATCTTATACGACAATCCTGCATGCAATACAGCAGGGCATTGGTTATGGATTTTTGCCTACGGCTTTATTGACAGAAAAAGAACGAGAAGGATTGTTAAATATTAATCATATTGTTTTAGAGCGTATTGCTGATGTGCAAAGTTATTATATTTATGCAAAGAATACCCCGCAAGCTAAAGCGATCAGAAGCCTGTTTCATGAAACAAAATCTAAAGTGTAAGCAGACTTTTGAGGAAGATTAATAAAATAAAGATGGGGTTAAGGCAAAAAATGCAGGAGAAGGTTAGAGCAAAGGTGCTTTAGCTTTCCTTGGCTTCATCTTCTTGTTCATAGGAAATAGAAACAAGTTTATCATCGACAAACTTAAATTTGGTTTCAGTTTCAACCGTCCCTGCCAGTGTCTTATATTTCACATAAGATTTGTTTGTGCGGTTATACTCAGAAAAAGGTTTTCCACATATATCCATTAACGATTTTACACTCATGCCAAGGGTTACATTCTTACCGTCACAGCTAATAACAGAGTTTGTTGCGGTGAATCCTGTGCTTGAGATGAGTAGGGTGGTTGATAGTGCGCCGGTGATTAAAAGTCTCTTAACCATGGTTATTTCCTTCTTGTTGTTTAACACGATTTACTTTTCCATCACTTTATTGCTATAAACCATTTTCGTGGTTTTTCGAGGCCGGTGGGCATGTAGTGCAGCAAAAAGATCAAGGTAAAATACACCTGCTACAAAAGGATTATTATTGCAAGTTAAGATATATTTGTGGCAGGTGTGCGACTATTTCTTCATTGAAAAGTCGTGGTTAAAGATTAGAAAATAAATAATTTTTTTGCAAGTAAAAACAAATAAAAACTTTATGGCTTAGCCACGCTTCATAATGTTGAAAAATTCTTCATTTGTTTTTGTTTTTCTTAGGCGCTCAGTTAAGAATTCCATTGCCTGGGTGTCTTCCATCTCATGGAGAATACGACGTAAAATCCATAGTTTCTGTTGTTCTTCCTGAGTCGTTAAAAGCTCCTCACGGCGTGTTCCAGATCGTGCAAAACTAATTGCAGGATAAACACGTTTTTCAGAGATTTTACGGTCTAAGTGAAGCTCCATATTCCCTGTACCTTTGAACTCCTCAAAAATCACTTCATCCATTTTAGAACCAGTTTCAACAAGTGATGTTGCAATAATGGTCAAGCTTCCACCTTCTGCCGTATTTCTTGCAGCACCAAAAAAGCGTTTTGGCTTTTGTAAAGCATTTGCCTCAACACCACCAGATAATACGCGACCTGAGGCAGGAGAAACGGTATTATAGGCGCGCGCCAAACGTGTAATTGAATCTAAAAGTATAACAACATCTTGTTTGTGCTCTACCAGTCGTTTTGCTTTTTCAATAACGATTTCAGCTAACTGAACATGTCTTGCAGCAGGTTCATCAAATGTACTGGCAACAACCTCACCGCGAACAGAGCGTTGCATTTCTGTTACTTCTTCAGGACGTTCATCAATTAATAATACAATCAGGTAACACTCTGGATATCGCTTTGCAATAGATGAAGCGATATTTTGCATCATAATTGTTTTCCCCGTTTTTGGTGGGGCAACGATCAATCCACGCTGACCTTTACCAAAGGGCGCTGCTAAATCGATAACACGTGCGGTAATGTCTTCACTTGAACCATTACCCACTTCCATTGACAGGCGCTCTCTTGCATATTCTGGTGTCAGGTTCTCAAACAAAACTTTGGTTCTTGCAAGTTCAGGTGAGTCAAAGTTCACACTGTCGATGTGTTTAACGGCAAAGTAACGTTCATTATCTTTCGGTGGGCGAATTTTACCAATGATGCTATCACCGGTTCGTAAGTTAAGCTTGCGAATAAAAGTCGGGGAAACATAAATATCATCAGGGGAGGCAAAATAGGAAGTATCAGATGAACGCAAGAAGCCATAGCCATCTTGCAACACCTCTAAAACACCTTCACCATAAATATCTTCGCCTTTATCGGCATGCGCTTTTAATATATTAAATATGATTTCCTGCTTTCTTGCACGGCCAGTTGTCTCAAGACCTAAAGCTTGGGACAATTCCATAAGCTCAGGAATTGATTTATTTTTAAGATCCGTTAGATTCATTCAATTTTCTCTTTAGTTTACATCCAATTGGGAAAAGTTAGGAATTCAGTTGCTGAATGTAGCGAAATTAAAGATGATTGTCAATGATAGAGATCAATTGAGATTTTTGTACTGCGCCAACTTTTGTTTCAACGTTTTCACCGTCTTTAAAGACCATAAGGGTTGGTATGCCACGCACAGCATATTTTTGTGGTGTTAATGGGTTGTCATCCACGTTGATTTTAACGACTTTCACCTGATCACCATAGTGCTCAGCAACTTGTTCAAGAACAGGTGCAATCATTTTGCAAGGTCCACACCAGGGTGCCCAGAAATCAACTAAAACAGTGCCGTTATTTTGTAAAACTTCCTGGTTAAATTCATTATCGGAGATATTCACGGGTTTGCTCATAATCTTGTTCCTTACGTTATTATTTTTATTTTAAATTTCCACAGATTTTAACAGAAAATAATGCTTAGGTGAATTTGATTATCATATAAATTCCTGCTGAGCTTTGTATTATTTGCTTGAAGTTCCGCACTTTTTATGACCTTTCATTAGTTTTGTTAAAAGGGCTGCAATAAAATCAATTCTCTGCTTGGCCTCTTTAAGCGGCTTTTTAATCAATAACTGTTGTTGCTGGTTTAATTTAAAATCCCCTGGTTGCATTTGAACAACCTTAATTAAAATAACAGGATCAAAGTGCAAAGGTGTGTGAAATTCTACTTTCCCACCGGCTGAATGCATGTCAATTTTTTTAATGCCAAGGCTTGTGGCATCAAGTTTTAAGTGTGCAAGCTGAAATAAATGGTCACCATAAGGTGGTATTGGTCCAAAACGGTCAATGATTTCAATTTTAATTTCATCTAAGTCTTGATGATCTTTGGCGCTGGTAATCCGCTTGTATAAGCCTAACCTTGTGTGTACATCAAAAATGTAGTTTTCAGGGAAAAGTGCCGGGATTCTAAGTTCAAGTTCACAGCCGCTATTAAGGGATTGCATAAGCTTATCCGCATTAAATTGCTGACCACTTTGTAGTGCCTGAACGGTTTTTTGTAATAACTCCATATAAAGATTAAAGCCGATGCCTTCCATGTTTCCACTTTGCTCTTTACCTAATAACTCACCGGCACCACGAATTTCTAAATCGTGATTAGCAAGCATAAATCCACCACCGATTGATGCGGTTTCACTGATTGCTTCTAAGCGCTTTTTAGCATCTTTTTGCAGTGATTCAAATGGTGGTGTTAAAAGGTATGCATAGGCTTGATGATGAGAGCGGCCAACACGGCCTCGAAGCTGATGAAGCTGTGCCAGGCCAAAACGATCAGCGCGCTCGATAATAATGGTATTGGCGTTAGGAATATCAATACCTGTTTCAATAATGGTCGTGCAAAGTAAAACCTGGTAACGGTTATGCTGAAAGTCAAACATGACTTTTTCGAGCTGGCGTTCACGCATTTGACCATGCGCAATTGCAATCTGGCACTGCGGGAAAAGCTGCTGCAAAGCCTCAAGTTTGTCATGAATGGTTTCAACCTGGTTATGCAAATAATACACCTGGCCGCCACGCAATATCTCGCGTAATATTGCCTCACGAATAACGCTGGTATTTTGTGTTTTAACAAACGTTTTTACCGATAGACGTTTTGCCGGCGGTGTTGAGATAACCGATAGATCACGGATTGCCGAAAAAGCCATGTTTAATGTGCGCGGAATCGGTGTGGCCGTCATGGTTAAAATATCAATATTGGCACGAAATGATTTCATTTTTTCTTTGTGTGCAACACCAAAGCGGTGTTCCTCATCAATAATCAATAGCCCAAGGTTATTAAATTTAACCTTATCGGATAGTAATTTGTGTGTGCCAATAATAATATCAATCTGGCCTTTGCTTAACTTTTCAATCGCTTCATTTTGCTGCTTTGTGCTTTTAAAGCGAGATAAAACATCAACATTGGCACCCATTTCGCTAAAGCGATCTTTGAAATTATCAAAGTGTTGTTGTGCCAATAGTGTCGTTGGTGCTAAAACGGCAACTTGCTTGTTATTATACACGGCAATAAATGCTGCACGCATGGCAACTTCTGTCTTGCCAAAACCAACATCACCACAAATCAATCGATCCATTGGTTTTTCAGCAATCATATCTTTGATGACATCATTAATTGCCTGTGCCTGGTCTTCGGTTTCTTCAAAGACAAACCCTTCACTAAAGGCAAGATAAGCTTTCTCATCAAACAAATTACCAAAGCCTTTTTTCATGCTTCTTTGTGCGTAGATATTTAAAAGCTCAGCTGCGACGTCACTGATTTTTTGTGCCGCCTTTTCCTTTTGTTTTTCCCATTTATCAGAACCAAGCTGGTTTAAAGGGGCATGCTCAAGCTCAGTACCACTATAGCGAGTGACCAAATGCAAGGAATGGATAGGAACATAAAGTTTTTCTTCATGCTTGTAAACCAAGGTAAGAAATTCATTTTCCTGGCTGCCAAGCTCAAGCTTTGTCAAACCATCATAACGGCCAACGCCATGTTCAATATGGACAACTGCAGCGCCTGGCTTTAGTTCAGATAAATCCTTAACCGCAACACCCATGTGCGCTTGTGCGGATGACTTGGTTTTTCGCTTGTAGCTTACAATGTGATTGGCAAATAAATCAAACTCAGTAATCAAGACGGTGTCTTTTGCAATGACAACGCCTTCTATCAGTGGTGAGGTGATAATGATTATGTCCTGCTGACTATCTATTGCTTGCTGCCAGGTGTTGCAAAACGTTGGGTGCAGGTTAAGTTTTTGCAGGTGCTCAAATAAAATTTCACGCCGCCCGATACTATCGGCTGAAAAGATCACTTTTTTAAAGGTATGTTCATCAAGGAAATCTAAAAGCCTTTGAAATGGCTGTTTATATTGATAGTGAACATGTATGTCATCGATGCTTTGAAAGGGGAGTTTATGGGATTTTGTTTTTTGCTGCAAAAGCCATTTAATGCTTGAAAACCTGGTTTGTCTTTGTGCATATTCATCTGGTGTTAAATAAATGGTACTAACAGAAGGAATAGGGCGCATGCGATCATGGCTTAACTGATCATGTCTTTCTTTAATGTCATTAAAATAGCGTTGTTGAGCTTCATAAGTCTGATAAACGGTATGAATAACCGTGTTTTCTGGCAGATAGTCAAAAATATCAGCACATTGCTCATAGAAAAAAGGCAAATAAAACTCAATACCACCAACAACGGTCTTATCCATTGTTTTTTGGTAGACAGGATTATCAGTATCTGAATGCGGAAAATGCTCAAACCAGTTTGCTGCAAAAGTATCCAGTGTGGATTTATTAAATATAAATTCCTGTGTGGGCAGGATATGAATAGCCTTAACCGTTTGTAGGGACTTTTGTGTTTCAGGGTCAAATGTGCGGATACTATCGACTTCATCATCAAATAAATCAATACGAAAGGCATCATCTGAGCCCATTGGAAAGATATCTAAAATACTGCCTCGAATACTGAATTCACCTCTTGCTAATACCTGATTTACACATTGATAGCCTGCTAATTCCAATAGTCTTCGTTTATCGGTTAAATCAATATGCTCGCCTTTTTTAAGCAATAGACTGTTGGCTTGTAAAAATGCTTTAGGCGGTAAGTATTTGAGCAGGGTATTGGCACTGGTAATGACAATAAAGTGCTTTTGTTGCGCCATTTGGTATAGCGTATTTAATCTTGTTGAGATAATGTCTTCAGATGCAGAAAAATGATCAAAAGGTAAAATCTCTAAATCCGGAAAAAATAAGATTTCTTTTTCTGGCAATAAATAGCCCAGCTCATACCAAAGACGCTGGGCTAACTGTGCATTTTCAGCGATGATAAGTTGTGGCGCCTTATCTGTATGAATATATTCATTTAACCCAAGGCCAAGGCCTGATGAAATCGCATTTGAATAAATATTTCGAGAATAATCAAGTAATGACATAGATCTACGGTAATATCAGCATATGGTAGGTATTTTAACCTGTCAGCTATAAATGACAAGTGAATTGGTTTAAGTTCATAGATTAATATACACGCTTAATGCCATGTGTCTGCTCGAGTGTTTTAATGATCTGATCAGCGACTTTTTCCACATCCTGGCCGCCATCAACAACAATATAGTCTGGTTTTTGTATCTGGCTTGTTGGTGTGAAGTGGTGATAGTATTCAATCAGCGGTGCAGTTTGTGCATGATAAACCTCAAGACGTTTTTTTACGGTTTCGGGTTTATCATCATCACGCTGAATAAGTGGTTCACCTGTAATATCATCTTTTCCAGGGACTTTAGGTGGGTTATTGTCAATGTGATAAGTACGACCTGATTCAGGATGAATTCGACGACCTGCCATACGATTGATGATGATCTGGTCATCCAGTTGGATTTCAATAATGGTATCAATATTTACCCCAAGTTTCTTTAAGGCTTCTGCTTGATTGATTGTTCGCGGCACGCCATCAAGCATAAAACCATTTTTACAATCGTCTTTTGCAATGCGCTCTTTAACAATTTCAATGATAAATGAATCAGAAACAAGCTCGCCGGCATCCAGGATCTTTTTAAGCTTGATCCCTGTTTCAGAACCCGATTTTATCGTTTGTCTTAGCATATCGCCGGTAGAGATTTGTGGGATTTTGAAATGCTGCTCAATTTTTTTTGCCTGTGTGCCTTTTCCAGCCCCAGGTGGGCCAAGAAGAATGATTTTCATTGTTTTTCCTTCATCTAATATCAACATAAGTCCATATCATAAGGAAAAAATAATGAAAATCCTATGAAAAATATCAAAAGAATCAGGCCGTTTCTGCTTCTTGTGTTAAGTATTTTTTCTTTAAATCTTGCTTTAGTACTTTACCAACTGGGCTTTTAGGCAACTCGTCTAAAAAGAAAATAGTTTTTGGTGTTTTGTAGTGTGCAAGTTGTGTGTGACAAAAATCGATGACTTCTTTTTCTGTTAGCGATTGATCTTTTTCTAACACGATAAAAGCAACGGGCTTTTCGCCTGTGCTATGGCTTGGTGTGCCAACGATAGCTGCATCTTTAACCTGCGGCATTTGCAGTAACACATTTTCAACCTCTTTAGGAAAGACATTAAAGCCTGAAACGATTAACATATTTTTCGTACGACCTGAAATGGTTAAGCGTCCTTTTTCATCTAAAAAGCCTATATCGCCTGTTTTAAGCCAGCCATCTTCGGTGAAATGCTCTGTGTTAATTTCAGGTAAATGCCAGAATCCAGGTGATTTTTGTGGCCCTGTAACCCAGATTTCTCCATTTGTATTAATGGGCAGCTCATTGCCATCTTTATCGCGGATAGACACAAGCGTGCTTGGTAATGGATAGCCTACGGTACCATTAAAAGGGCCATCGCTAAATTTGTTGATTGTGACTGCCGGTGACATCTCAGATAAGCCATAGGCTTCTTTTACTTCAACACCCGTTACTGCTTTCCAGTCATCTGCAACACGCTTTGTTGTTGACATGCCACCACTTAAGGTATGTTTAAAATGCGGGAAATGAGACTGGCGGAATGTATCGTTATGCAGTAAGGCAGCATAGAGTGTATTAATGCTGTTGAAAATCGTAAAAGGTGTTTTTATTAAAGTTTTAACAAGTGATTTTATGTCACGTGGGTTTGGAATTAATACTTGTCTTGAGCCTGTCAAGTAAAAAGTAAAAAGATTTGCTGTCAATGCAAAGATATGATAAAGCGGTAAAGCACCAATCACCACTTGTTGATCAAGCGCAATTTCAACACCGATCCATGCCCAGACTTGCTGGACATTGGCAACGATATTTTTATGAAGTAAAATAGTGCCTTTCGGTGTGCCGGTGGTGCCACTTGAATATTGCAAACAAGCCATATCTTCGGGTTGGATATGAACGCTTGCATTATCAAAGGGTTTTTGATAAGTAAGTGCGTTATGAAAATGATCAAACTTTGCTTTATTGTATTTTGGCTTCATCCCTTTTATATATGTGGCAACAAAGTGAATGATCTGTTTTTTAGGAAAAGGGTATAGATCAGCAAGCTTTGTTGTCATCATATGTTTTAAATCCGGGAGTTCTGGCTGGACTTGCTCGATGTGATGCGCAAAAACATCTAACGCAATGATGGCTTTTGCCTGCGAGTCTTGAAGAATCTGTTTAACCTCAGATGCTGTATATAGTGGGTTGATGTTAACAAAAACACAGCCAAGCTTTAAAAGCGCAAAAATAGTAACAGGGAACTGCAAAAGGTTTGGCAACATTACCGCGACATGATCCCCTTTTTTAAGCAGCCATTCGTTTTGTAAAAAGGATGCAAGTTTTTGTGCATAATAGTTGACTTGTTGAAAGCTTACATCATGGTCATGACAGGTTAATGCAATTCTATCTGGATATTTCTGTGTCACTTTCTCAAAAAGGGAAGTGATCGTTTCATTTGAAGGCGCTATTTCCTCAGGCACCCCTTCAGGGTAATTCTTTATCCATAATCTCTCGGTCATGAAACACTCCATGGTTTGACTTTAAAGGTAAAACAATAAAATACTTAGTTTTGCCCTGGTATCAACTCACAAGTTATCTTGCAAAGTAATGTGAAGGCAGTCAGGTTATTGTAAGCCGCTTTACGCATCGTTGTAAATAATTTTACATATGAAAATATTTTCATGTTGCATCTGCAGCATTTTTAGCATGATTTTATGTGATCATGCTTAATTTTCTACCAAGGTTGTTATATGCTAGGCGTTGTTAAGTATTTTTATTACAGATCGTGTCAAAGGAGTATGTTATGACAACACTAGAAGGGAAAGTTATTGTAATCACCGGTGCCACAAGAGGTGTTGGCAAAGCCATTGCAATTAAAGCGGCCGAAGATGGTGCACACGTGGTGATTATTGGTAAAACAGATAAGCCGCATCCAAAACTGCCCGGTACTGTTCACTCTGCAGCAGATGAAGTCAAAGCGGCCGGTGCAAAAAGCGTCTTTCCAATCGTGTGCGATGTCAGAGATCTCGATGCATTAAAAAAGCATATTGAGCAAATTGGACAACACTTTGGTCATATTGATATTGTGGTAAATAATGCAAGTGCGCTATATTTGCAGTCTTGCACTGAGGTAAGTGAAAAAGCCTTTGATCTTATGCATCAAATCATCGTTCGATCCAGTTTCTTTATGAGCCAGTATGCCTATCCATTTTTAAAAAAATCCTCAGTAAAACAGATTTTAAATATTGCGCCTAAGGTAGATATGAAGGCAAAATGGTTTGGTAACCATACGGCGTATACATTGTGTAAATTTGCCTCATCAATGATGGTGACAGGCCTTGCAAATGAATTTAAGGCCGATGGCATCCATGTAAATGCACTTTGGCCGGCAACTTTGCTTAATACGGCGGCTGTGAAATTTGTCCTAGGCGGAGATCAAGCATTGGCTCATACGCGTGATCCACGAATTATGGCTGATGCTGCATATCATATTTTCACAGCGTTAAATGTCAGTGGTGAATATTTTCTTGATGTGGATCTCATTAAAAAAATGGGTAAAAACCCAGATGATTATGCCACTGTTGCGGGTAATAAGCCTTTTATTGATCTTTATGTTGAAGAAGCAGCAATACAATAACAGGCAGGAGGATACATAATGATTCACAAGATTTATAAAACCAGCAAAAAATCGATGCCACCGATTTCTAAAACTGAGCAGATTGCCTTGGATTCAGGTGATTGCTGGTTTGAGAAAGAGATATTTCAAGGCCAGCCTGATTTTAAGCTTTTACATGAAAGCAAGGCATTTACATTAAGTCAAGAAGAGCAGGATTTTTTGGATAATGAAACAAAAACGCTTTGTGATATGCTGGATGACTGGCAAATTACACATGTGGATCGCGATTTGTCTGAAGAAGTGTGGACATATATGCGTGAGCAGGGATTTTTTGGTCTAGTAATTCGTCAAGAATATGGGGGCAAAGATTTCTCTGCTGCGGCACATTCTGAAATTGTGATGAAGATTGCAACCAAAAGTGTCTCAGCTGCAGTAACTGTCATGGTGCCAAACTCTTTAGGCCCTGGAGAGTTATTACATCACTATGGTACAGATGCACAAAAGCAAAAGTTTTTACCAAGGCTTGCTGCAGGCATTGATATTCCCTGTTTTGCCCTAACAGGGCCAACAGCAGGATCAGATGCAACCTCTTTGCCTGATAAAGGGATTGTTTGTCATGGTGAGTTTGAAGGCAAAAAGGTATTAGGTATCCGCCTTGAAAATATTAATAAACGTTATATTACTTTAGCACCTGTGGCAACGCTTGTTGGTTTAGCATTTCAATTAGAAGACCCGGATAAATTATTAAAAAACACAGGTCAAGAAGGTATTACTTGTGCTTTGTTGCCACATGATCATCCAGGGCTTGAGATTGGAAACCGTGCCATTCCTTTAGATCAAGCGTTTATGAATGGCACAATCCGTGCCAAAGAAGCATTTATTCCAATTGATTGGATTATCGGCGGTCAAGAAATGGCAGGCCAAGGTTGGCGTATGCTGATTGAATGTTTATCGGTGGGCCGCGCGATTTCATTACCTGCCTGTGGCACGGCAAATGCCTTGTTATCAACAGTCACAACTTCAGCCTATAGCATGGTGCGGCATCAATTTAAAACTGCAATAGGTCATTTTGAAGGTGTTGAAGAAAAACTGGCACAAATGGGTGGGTTAGCCTATTTGGCAAATGCAACACGCCAGTTTACTGTGGCCGCTGTAGATGCCGGTAAAAAACCTGCAGTGGCCTCAGCAATATCTAAATATCATTTAACTGAAATTGGGCGGGATATTTTAAACCGTGCGATGGATATCCATGCAGGACGTGGTATTATCATGGGGCCAAATAATTATCTTGCGCGAGGCTATCAGGCAACACCAATCGGGATTACGGTTGAAGGGGCAAACATCATGACGCGTAATTTAATGATTTTTGGCCAAGGCGCGATGCGCTGTCATCCTTTTATTCGTGCAGAGAGCGAAAGCTTAATGGAAAAAAATGAGAAAAAAGGTTTTGAGCAATTCTCTAATTTAATGAAAAAGCATATTGGGTACTTAACTAAAAATACATTGCGGACATTTTGGCATGGGCTTACCTGTGGTGTGACTGCCCGTGGATATAATTCAAAATTTAACTGGTACTATAAACGTATCACACGATTAAGTTGCGTTTATGCCTGCATCAACGATATATCGTTAATTACATTAGGTGGTGCATTAAAAAGAAAAGAGCGACTTTCCGCACGTCTTGGTGATGTGATGAGTTATTTATATATGGCCTGTGCTGTATTAAAGTATTATAAAGACAATAATGAGCAAGCATGTGATGATGTATTTGTTGTCTGGTCATTGCAATATGCTTTACATCAAGCACAAAGCGCATTGCTTGATACTTTGCGAAATTTCCCAAATAAAGCCTTAGCCAGTGTGTTAAGATTTATAGCTTTCCCATATGGAAGAACCTATAAAAAACCTTCTGATCTTTTAGATAAAAAACTATCACAAGCCTTACTTTATAATGAAGGCACCCGTCAGCGAATGCGTGATATGTGTTATGTACCAAATGATCATAAAGATCCAGTTGGCCGAGTAGAGCTTGCCTTTAAGGCTGTTTTAAATGCCATCCCTGGTCAAAAGAAAATTAAAAAGGCAATTAAAGCAGGTCAGCTGCCTGATCGTCCATGGGAGCAATTGATCGAACAGGCACAATATCAAGGGATTATTTCTGAACGCGATGCAGCTGTATTAAAAGAGGCAAATATCCGTAGTAATGATGTCATACAAGTGGATGAATTTGAGCCTTATGCGCTTGGCCCTAAAAATGCACATCCAGAATGGCAACAGGCCTATGAAGGAAGGCGAAGTATAAAAGAGACGACAACTGTTAAAGCAAAAGAAGTAATCTGATTTTAATAAAGGAGATAAATGTGGAAAATCATAATTTAGAAGAGCGCTTTGATCATATGGTGAAGGCTGTGCGTGATGCAACGGTTGATTTTAAGCCAAATAACACGCAAAAATTAAAACTTTATGCTTTTTATAAGCAAGCTACAGAAGGGGATGTCAAAGGTGAATGCCCTTCAGCGCTTAAGATGGTTGAGCGTGCAAAATGGATGGCCTGGAACGCAATTAAAGGTAAATCTAAAGAAGATGCAATGCAAGGGTATTTAGCTGTTTTTGAGGAAAACAAATAGGAGCATATTTTATGCAAGAATCAGTTATTGATAATAAACAAAATATACATGCCGAGTTATCTGAAAATATATCAGAAACTGACCGGTCTCAGCACGGCTCACTGTCAATTCAAAAGGTTGCTGTATTAGGTGCAGGTGTAATGGGTGCACAGATTGCAGCACACTTTGCCAATGCCCATATCCCTGTGTTTTTATTTGATTTAAAAGCAAAAGAAGGTGCTTCAAACAGTTTGATTCAAGATGCGATTAAGCGGCTTGAAAAACTCAAACCTAATCCACTTGGCTTAAAAAGTAATACCGATTATATCACACCGGCAAACTATGAAGATGATCTGCAAAAATTATCCGAGTGTGACTTTGTGATTGAGGCAATTGCTGAGCGGTTGGATTTGAAAGAAGCGCTGTATGAAAAAATATCGCCTTTTATCAAAACACAAGCCATTATTGCCACAAATACTTCAGGGTTAAGTATTGATACGCTTGCAAATCACGTGCCAGCATCATTGCGTGCATCGTTTTGTGGTGTGCACTTTTTTAATCCGCCACGTTATATGCCGCTGGTTGAGCTTATTGCGCATGCACATACTTCCAAGGATGTTTTAGATCAACTCGAGATTTTTTTAACCCGAAAACTTGGCAAAAGTATTATTCGGGCTAAAGATACACCAAATTTTGTTGCCAATAGATTAGGTGTTTTTTCGATGCTTGTGAGCTGTTTTTATACCACAAAATATGATATTCCGTTAGATGTTGTAGATAAGCTTACGGGTAAAAAGTTAGGGCGTGCTAAAAGTGCGACCTATCGTACAGCAGATGTGGTGGGTCTGGATATTTTTGCGCACGTTGTTGATACGATGAAGCAAAACCTTAAAGATGGCTGGCAGGAGATTTATCAGATTCCAAGCTGGCTTCAGGCATTAATAGATGAAGGTGCGTTGGGGCAGAAAACAAAAAAAGGTCTTTACCTTAAAGATAAAGAAGGCATCAAGGTTTTGGATTTACATACCAAAACATATCGGCCTTCAGATAAAAAGCCAGATCAGGCAGTTTTAGATATACTTGGCGAGAAAGATTGGGGGGTGAAGCTTGACAAGCTACGCCAGAGTGATATGCCTGAGGCGCAGTTTTTATGGGCATGCTTTCGTGAAATGTTTCATTATGCTGCAAGCCTTGTTGGTGAAATCTCCAATTATCCACGTGATATGGACATGGCGATACGCTGGGGATTTGGCTGGCAGGAAGGTATTTTTGAAATTTGGCAACAGGCAGGTTGGCAGAAAGTTACCCAATGGTTAGAAGAAGAAATCAATGAAGGCAAAACGCTATGTGATAAGCCATTGCCAAAATGGGTTTATCAGCTTGGAGATGGTGTTTATAAAGACAATAAGCAGTTTAGTTACACAGATGGCAGATTAATAAAACGCCCGCAATTATCAGTGTATAATCGCCAGCTTATACAGGATATGGTGGTAAGCGAAACACCAGCTATTAAAACCACGACACTTTTTGAAAATCCAGGTGTTAAGCTTTGGATGATCGATGATAATGGTATTGGCATTTTGTCATTTAAGTCAAAAATGTGTGCAATTGGCATGGCCGTATTAGAAGGGATTTCTCAAGCGTTAAAGGTAGCAGAAGCAAAATGTAAAGCCATGGTAATCTGGCAGGAAAAGGATGTTTTTTCCGTTGGTGCGAATCTAGAGGAATTTGGCTTTTCTTTTATGATGAATGGTGAATCAGCCGTGTATGAAGTCATTCAAAAAGGGCATGAAGTTATCACACAACAATTACGTTACAGTAAGATTCCTGTTGTTGCAGCGGTTAAAGGCTTTGCCTTTGGTGGCGGTTGTGAAATCATGTTGCATTGTGATGCAGTGGTTGCTGCGCATGAAAGCTATATAGGGCTTGTTGAGGCCGGTGTCGGTATCATCCCTGGCTGGGGTGGAACAAAAGAGATGGCAAGGCGTGCATCTTTGGCGCAGGATCCATGGAAAGATTTTGAAAAGCGTTATAAAAACCTTGCGATGGCAGAAGTTGCAACAAGTGCTTATGAGGCAATTGATAAAGGATTCTTACGCGATAGTGATACAGTTGTGATGAACACGAAAGAGATCTTAAGTGTTGCGATACAAAAGGCAGCGTTTCTTGCTTATTGTAATTATCAGCCACCATTAAAACAACCATTTAAAGTTTTTGGGGAAACAGGTATTGCAACGGTGAAAGGTTTGCTTGTCAATATGCGTGATGGTAACCAGATTTCAGCGCATGATTATAAAATTGCCTGTAATTTGGCCGATGCCATGTGTGGTGGGGAGATTGAGAAAGACACATGGGTTTCAGAGGATTGGGTGTTAAAACGTGAGCTTGAAAACTTTGTTGAGCTTGCACTATCGGATAAAAGTGCTGCACGCATGCAGCACATGTTAGAAACCGGTAAACCACTAAGAAATTAATATAGGAGTTTTTATGACTGAACAAACAGTTTATATCGTTGCCGCAAAACGCACGGCAGTGGCGAAAGGTAAACGAGGTGGCTTTGCTAAAAAACGCCCAGATGATTTACTGGCTGATACCTTAAAACAGACGATTGCTGAGAGCAACATAAATCCACAGGATATTGGTGATATCGTGATTGGTTGTGCGATGCCTGAAGCTGAGCAGGGGATGAATGTTGCAAGGATATCATCTTTATTGGCAGGGCTTCCAGACTCTGTTCCTGCCTTTACCATTAACCGTTATTGCAGCTCAGGTTTGCAGTCCATTGCGATTGCTGCTAATGAAATTGCAAAGGGTAATATGGATGTTGCAATTGCAGGTGGGGTTGAGTCAATGAGTATGATCCCTTTTGGTGGGAATAATATCTCATTTAGCAGCGATGTTTTTGCCAAGGATGAAAATGTGGCGATTGCTTATGGTATGGGGATTACCGCAGAAAATGTTGCCAAAGACTGGAATATCTCACGCCAGGCTCAGGATGAATTTTCTTTAAGAAGTCATCAAAAGGCGATAATGGCGATTGAAAACGGTTATTTTAATGATGAAATTTTACCGATTGATGTACATCATAGAAAGCCAGATCATACCAATGATGCGATCGTTGATCATAAAAAGACGATTAAAATGGATGAAGGTGCGCGCAAAGATACATCAATGGAAGCCTTATCTAAACTAAAACCTGCTTTTGCCAAAGGTGGGACGGTTACTGCAGGTAATAGCTCTCAGGTTTCAGATGGTGCCGGTGCTGTCATACTTGTTAGTGAATCTTATTTAAAAGCAAATAATTTAACTCCCTTGGGTAAATTTCTAGGATTCTCTGTGGCAGGTGTGCCACCAGAGATTATGGGGATTGGCCCGATTCATGCCATTCCAAAAGTGCTTAAACAGACAAATTTAAGCTTAGCAGATATGGATTGGATTGAGTTAAATGAAGCCTTTGCTGCGCAATCTTTAGCGGTTATCAATGAGCTTGGAATCGATGAGAATAAGCTTAACCCTTATGGCGGTGCGATTGCTTTAGGCCATCCACTGGGGGCCACGGGGACAATTTTAACGGTTAAGGCTTTACATGGACTTCGTAGAAATAATAAAAAATATGGCCTGATCACCATGTGTATTGGTACGGGAATGGGCGCTGCTGGCGTTATTGAGGCTTGTTGATAGAACAGAACTTTAAGCACATTTTATTGTTGCTATTTAGCGGCTTTAACATAGAAAGCTTCTGGTGCTTTAGTCGGATAGTTCTGGTAATTGGGGTTATTAACCGTAAAATAAGGTTGTGTTTGATTGAATGTTATTTGTGCTAAACATTGGTTAATATCGTTTGCTTTCTTTTGTTTTTCAGTGCAATAGATCTTTTTGAAATCATAGTACTTGGTCAGTTGTAATTGTTCGTTTTGTTGATGAATTTGATAAGTCGTGTAATTACTGATTGACCATGTGCCATTATCTTGCTTTGTTAGTGTAAATAATTTTACCGAAGGCGAATTTCCATGTGAGGTTGATAAGCCTGCGGTAAAATACTCGCCAATATTTTTTGATTGGGTCTTGATAACTGTAAACTCTTCCATATGGGTATGGGCAACCAATAATCCTTGAATTTGTTTTGCATATTGATCAACAAGCTTAAGGAGTTTTTGTTGATAAGGTTTTTTCCAAAAAGCTGAGCCATCATATACATTTTCCCCAACAGGGATATGCATTGCAATTAACACGCTTATATTTTCCTTAGCAGCCTTTTGCAGTTGGTTTGCTAAGAATGTTAGCTGGCTGTTAGTTTCATCGCTGGTTGCTTTATGATTTGGTGAAAACATGACACTATTTAAGCCGATCACAATAAGCGTGGGTGCAAGTTTAATAGTAAAAAAGCCATATTGTTTGTTTTCTTGGGCAAGACAAGGAAAGCTGGTATGACTTGCATCACAAAGTACCCCGCTTGATAGAAAGCCATTTTTAAACCCTGTTTTTATGGCATTTTGATAAGGGGAGTAATTTTTATATTGATAAGCACCATAGTTCTCTGCAAAGCTGTCATTATTGCCAAAGACATTAATAATAGGCGTCATGGGAAAAGTCTGCTGTAAACTTTTAAAAATTGTGCTTTCATTCATCTGAACAAACTTAACGCGATTAAATGTCCAAAAGGGTTTATGACCAACAAGGTCCCCCAGCGATAAAACAAACGTTGGTGCAGGGATTACTTTACCTTGTCCAGTTGATTTTTGTATGGTATTCATCAAAGCGTTAAAGCTTGCAGCATCCATATCATTATCTGCATTATACCCGCTGGGATCTATTTGCATCGGGTAGCTTTGTTTGCTATTAAGGTAAATATCACTTAACACTAAAAAACGTAGTGTATTATTTGCTGCATTGCCATTTATTGCGAAAAAAGCACTACCGACAATGAATAACTTTTTTAACATAATCTTCTACTGTAAATAAAAGCATTCCTCGATCTTACGATATTTTTTAGCCAGTTAAAGTAGAAAAGTTGAAGTTTTGCTTATGCTTTTTAAGTATGATTGGAGTGAGTATTTCCCTGGCTTGATTAATATACAAGCTCCTTAAAGTCAAATCCTGGTAGTGTATTATGGCTGTTATACTGGCTTTCTAAAAATAGTTTCTTGCTATCTTTTATTCCTTTTGAATTACTAACTAAGACTTCAGCTTGTCTGTTAATATATCTTTCAAGAGCAGATATCTCCGCTGGTGTGTAGTCATCGAGTAGCTCTTTTTGTACTAAAGAATTGATAAGCTTAATCTGAGCCTCTTTACAATAAATGGTATCATTTGATGCTAAGTTATTTTTATTCGCTTCTTTTTCAATGACATACGATTTTTTAGGATCTTTCCATGTAGATGTGTAGGATCCAATTGGGCTTTTGTCAAAATCAGCATCTGTCATAGGACGATAACCAGTATTTTCTGCAAGCATATTATCGAGTAATTGTGTTGCTTTTTGAAATTCACCTTCACCCAATTCTAGCTTGATCGCTTTCCCAAGGTCTGTTAATTCTCCAGGTTGATTTTTCCCCGGTTTTTGCTGATATAGTAGGTTTTCAATTTTATTAAGGATTTGTCTAGTTGCGTTTTTTTCTTTATGACTTTCATTGTGTGAGGTATTTATTCCTTCAACAAATACGCTATCTGTTCGATATAAAAGCGAATCGATAGATGATTTTATAATGCGTTCAAGAGAAGGGTTCTTTTCTGCATGTGGTTTAAGAAATGTATTTACTAATGTCAAATTCATCTGTAGTTGTGCTGTTGTAAATGTATTGTCTTGTTTAGTGATCCAGCTGTTGAGTTTAGCTTGAGATTCAATTGTGTTGACGTAGTCATCTTTAAAGTCTGCTAACTCATTAACGACATTTTTTGAAATGTTCTTATCTTGTTCTGAAGCTTTTATAATACCATCTAATAGATTGGCGCCTACATAGGAAAATGAATTTTTCACTTTAGTCGTGAGTGTATTGTTTTCTGACAATTGTTTAAGTAGTTTTTGCAGCATAATAATCCCCATATTGCTAACTGTTATTTAAATTAAAGATAAAGATAAAGATAAAGATAAAGATTTCTAAGAACTTTGACTTATCTTGGTGGTATTATTGCGATATTTGAGATTGATAAAACGTGGCATAGCCACAAATAGACTTTTTTATAGATGCAAAAAGTTTGCCAATGTCTTTAGTCCATGCGCCGTTAAATAAGCTTCAGGATGGTATTGAATACCATAAATTTTATATTGCTTGTGCATAAATGCCATAAGCTCATTTTTCTGAGTTGAAGCAATGGGTGTTAAGCAATCAGGCAATGTTTGATGATCTACAATAAGGGAGTGATAACGTGTTACGGTAAAATGTTCAGGCAGTTGTTGATAGAGTTCTGTTTGCAAGGTTTGATAAACTTCAGATAACTGGCCATGCATGATCTCTCTGGCTTTAATAACCTTAGCACCAAAATACTGTGCGATAAGCTGGTGGCCCAAGCAAACGCCAAGGATAGGAAGACCAGATGCGATAAAGCGATCAATAGCAGGGTAAAGCGGTAAAAGCTCATTTGGATGTCCAGGACCTGGACCAATAACGATGTGTGTGTATTTTTCAAATGGTAATAAAGGGTCTATCTTATCTGTTTTAACGATGTCGATTTTATGTCCAAGCTGTGTAAAATAATCATTTAAGATACAGGTGAATGAATCATAATGGTCAATATATAAAATCATGCCTGCTCACATTGTTGTTTGTTTGAAAATATTGCAGGTGTTTGGCCTCGAATGTCATTCACAAGATAAATTTTATCTGCTTTTTCCAGCATTTGAACATCAATCGATGTCTCAATAACTTTAATATTTTTTTCCCCTGCAAGCAATTTATGGCGGTAAATTCCAGGAAGTAGGCCATCGGTTTGTTTTGGTGTATAAAACTGCTGGTCAAGCTCGATTAAAAGGTTATTGTATCTTGATTCTGTAACATGACCTTTCATATTGATAAATAAAAGCTCATGATTCTCTTGGTCACCAATATATTTATCATGCATTTGGGTGTAAAACCCACGTGTTGATGGATGCGTTGTTTTATGCTGCCAGAGGATATTTTTTTGATCAATAACCTCAGGACACAGACTAAGTGTCACAGGCTTTGTTGGTGCGGTTAAATCAATTGGTATATGCTCAAAATAAAACTGTCCATTTTGTTTGACAAGAATACGAATTTTATATGTCTGCTCTGTTGAGATCAAAGGCAAATGCACATAATCCAATAAAGCCGCTTTAAGTGCATTGATATCAAGATCAAAACAAAAACTCTGCGCTGTTTTTAACAGCCGGTTGAGGTGCAAATCAAGGCTTCTAAAATTTTTATAAAAATAAATACTCTCGACCAATTCAAAATCAGCTTTATAACATTGTTTAATAAAACGAAGCTTATCCGTCATTTCTTGCCACTCTTCTAACAGTTTAGATTTTATTGTAATGCCACCACCAACACCAAGATATAATTTGTGTTTGGATGGCGTGTTTTCTTCAAGGTTGGTTTCAAGCGTTCGAATCGCTACATTAAAGCACATATCATTGTTAGGCATAATATAGCCAATGCTGCCCGTATAGATGCCTCGTTTATGCTCAAGTGATTTAATATATTCCATTGTGCGGCGTTTTGGTGCCCCTGTAATTGAGCCGCAAGGAAACAGCTGTTTAAAAATAGTTTTAATACCTATATCAGATGTAAGGTCTGCCTGGATTGTTGAGGTCATTTGATAAACGCTTTTATACTTTTCAATTTCAAAGGCATTGCTGACTTTTACTGATCCTGGTATGCAAAAGCCTGCCAGGTCATTGCGCAATAAGTCAATAATAATTAAATTTTCAGCCTTGTTTTTATTATCCGTTTTTAAAAATTGATAACTGGCGGCATCTTTTTTTGAATCTTCAAAGCGCGGTGCGGTACCTTTCATCGGTTTCACTGTGATCTGGCTGCCTTGTTTTTTGAAAAAAAGCTCAGGTGAAAAAGAGAGAACCGTTTTTGGCCAAAAAGGCAAATAAGCACTATAAGAGACCTTTTGCGCTTTTTTTATCACATGATAAAGTGCATCCAAAGGGATATCGGTATTAAGCAATAAACGCTTGGTAAAGTTAATTTGATAACTATCACCATTTTCTAGCGCGTTGATAATTTGCTTAAAGTCCAGTTGGTACTGATCAAAGCTTAGCTGATCATGCAATAAAAAAATGGGTGTATCTGTTATTGTTTTTTGTTGGATGTCAGGTGATACAGTTGCACAGTGCTTAAAGCTGACAAAATGCATCAATGGCACAGGGTCATTTTTTGATTGCAGATGATACAGTTCAGGATTTAGATAATAAGCGGCTTCATAAGCAAGGTAGCCAACCAGATAAAGCCCTTTTTGTTGCCAGTCTTCTATTTGGATAAAAGCGGCATCCAGTGTCTTTTTATCATAAGCCGTGACCTCATCACAGGCTTCAGAAAAATAATAGCTTTCTCCATTATTATCTAAAGTGTTTTCAAGGATGGCAAAAGGTGGTAGTTCTTTAGGCATTAATCACTCGTCTTAATTGATAACGATCAATTTTCCCCGTTACATTTTTAGGCAGTGTATCAAAGAAATAAATTTGATCAATATGTTTATATGTTGCCAGGTAATTTGTTAAGTGTTTATTTACTTGTGTTAATGTTAGAGTGGCATTTTGGGGTATCGCAATACAAGCGCAGATAATCTCGCCCCAAATGGGATCTTTCTTACCCAATACAGCCACCTCATTGATTTTGGTTAAGCGATAGAGATAATGTTCTACTTCTAATGGGGCAATATTTGAGCCGCCTTTGATAATAATATCTTTAATGCGCCCCAGAAAGTATAAAAAATGGTGTTTATCAACATAGCCAAAATCACCGGTTTGAAGCCATTTATCATGATTGTTAACCGGATGCATAGGTGATTGAAGATAAATTTCGCCAATCTGTTTTTGATTGGGTAATGGTTGGATCTTGACCTTAACATCATCAAATAACTTAATTTTATTATATTGATCTGATGCGGTCATGTTCTGTGCATAACCAAAGACTTCTGTCATGCCCATACCATTTAATAGCTTTAAATTTAAGATGTTATAAACACTGTCCATTAACGTTTTATTGGGTTGATCACCTGCAACACTTAAATAACGTAAACAATGTGGGTATTTCTCTGGGTAGTGTGTTGTAATCGCTTGTAGCAAGAAATGATACATTGTTGGCAAAAGTGCTAAAGCGGTAATTTTATAATGAATAACTGCTTTGGCAACAGCCTTGGCATTAAATTTTGGCATAAGGTGTAAGGTTAGTCCAAGACTTAGTGCTGGCAAAAGCTGATAAGAAAAGGCATAAGCATGATTAATGGATAGTGCGATTAAAATATTGTCATCATATTGCAATCCAAGGTCAAATTGCCGCTTATAAGCATAATCAAGGATTTGTTTTGTCGTGTGCGCATGTAAATTATAGTGGCCACCAGTTCCTGAGCTTATATGATAGGTAAGCGCCTGCTGCTGATTTTGTTGTATGCTCGAAGTCGCGTCATCTGGCAGTGTCGATAAGAATATTATCGGATCATCAACGATATGCCAGCTAATATCATATTGCAGGCAATGTTGGCGCAATTGATCAGTGAATTGTGATTTTTCAACAAATAACGTATCGATATTTTGTTTTACAATGATTTGCAGTAACTCATTTGCCGTTAAGCGGGGGTTAACCGCAAATATTGTTTTCTTTGCCAACCAGCCTGCAAGATATAGGCAAATATTTAAAGGCGAATTTTCAGTGGCAAACATCACCTGATGCTTGGCCTTTTTCATTAACCAGGCAGATAATCTATATGCATATTCAAAAAGCTGCTGGTAGGAAATAGAATGCGCATGATAAATGATAGCCGGTTTTTCTTTTAAGTCTTTAAGATAAGCTAAAAACTTTTCTGGCGTTTTGATATCATGCCGGTGTAACATAGAGCTCTGCCTTTGTCAGTTATGTCGGCATATTGTAGAGGAATCATAGCGCAAGGACAATATATACTGCTTGTAAATCATATGGTAAAAGGGACTATAGATGAAAAAAATACTCCTGTTTTTAGTTGGCAGCTTAATCCTATCATTGATGATTATAAGTCTTATTATCTGCTGGCCATATAATCCAGTACGAGAAAAATCATCGCCTGTTTATGACAATATGGTTGTGTTTGGCGACAGTTTAAGTGATAGTGCGGATTTTTATCAAGGCAATGAAAAAGGAAATAATTACTGGGTAAAGCCAGCAGATATCTTATTACCTAAAGGTGCGCCAATTACGAGTATGATCTCAATGCAAAAGCCACTTCGTAAGACCTGGGTGAATTATTTTCTTGATACAGGTCAGATAATAAAGTCAAAAGGGCTTTATAATATCCACGATTTGCAACCTAATACTGCTTACAGACACAATAGCTCTTTTGCAGTGGCTTCAGCAGAAACAGGCGATTACTATACTTCTGATACAAATTGGGCGCGTATTAATGATAATAAATGCCCAGAAGGTGTTGGTGATTATGGCGCTTATAATTGTGTGCCAGGTGTGCTAAAGCAAGTGCATTTATATTTGAAAAACGTTAATCATCATCCAAATCCTAACACCTTATTTATCCTTTGGGCAGGTGGTAATGATTTTTATCAAAATATTGTCAGGCTATTGACTAGGAATGGTCAACCACTGGCGCACCCAATTGAAAACATTGTAAAAAGTGTGCGCTTATTAATAAAAAGCGGGGTACCTGCTCAACATATCTATGTTTTAAATTTGCCTAATTTCTCAATGGTGCCGGCAGTCCAAGGACTGTTGTCAAAACATATACAAAACCAGAAGGTTTTTGATGCCAGTCTGTCTATTATCTCTTTTATTTCAGATATATATAACCTAAGCCTGAAAACAAATCTGGTTTTGCACACATATGGCAAGTTTTCACCAGCGCATGTCTTTCCAGTGGATAAGTTGTTTTTATCGGTTTATTTCAATAAAGACAATATAAAAAAGACGCTAGGATTAGATAAAGCATCAAATATAACTTGTGCACAAGCACAAGCACTTCCTGTGTGTCAGGGTTATTTATTTTACAATAGCATGCATCCTACTACTGCCGTGCACCAATATCTTGCAAAAGTATTGCAGGATTATATAAGCCAGCACCCATAGATTATGTCTTTTTATTATGATCGATACGATATAAAGTAAAGCCAACAAGGATAAAAATACAACCAACCAAAAGACTGGCGCTACCGATCATCCCGGTAATAAGTGATCTGTCTAGGCGATATAAATTCATCTGGCTATCAGACCAGGCAAAGGCGCTGATAATAAGAATGATGCTTGCCACAATGAGTAAGATTCCAATTAAAAAACAAATAATCGTTGAGATAGAGGCGCTGGTTTTTGGGTTGTCTTGCTCGGCCATTATATTACTCCAAAATAGTTATACTTAGTTGATGTTTTAAGCATAGCTAAAAAATATATGGTTTCCAGAGGTCAATCAGGTTGTTTTAAGCTTATTATCCCATTTAATTCGCGTAAATTGTCGAATACTGCTTGTGTTTTATTCTTTTTTTTGCGAGAATACGCGCTGCTCTTTGCTGCAAGTGAATAAAAGTTTTTGTAGCTTATCGAGTGTTAACGATAAACCGAAAGGAGTATTTATACTAATGAAACATTATGAAGTTGTATTTATGGTACACCCTGATCAAAGTGATCAGTTGCCAAATATGTTAGAAAAATACCGTGAGATTATTGAGTCTGGTGGCGGTAAGATTCATCGTTTGGAAGACTGGGGGCGTCGTCAGCTTGCATATCCAATTGCAAAGCTTCACAAAGCGCACTATATCTTGATGAATATTGAATGTAATACCGACGCACTGGATGACCTTAATGATGCGTTTAGATATAATGATGCGATTTTACGCCGCTTAATTATCGGTAAAGATGAGGCAGTTACTGAACCTTCAGTAATGATGGCTAAAGAAGAAAACAAAGAAACAAAAGAAACTAACTAAGGCCGAAGGAGATAGATTATGCGAGTTAATCGTCGTCGTAAAGTATGCCGCTTCACCGTTGAAGGCGTTAAAGAAATTGATTATAAAGATCTAAATACATTAAAAGGCTATATTACAGAAACAGGTAAGATCGTTCCAAGTCGTATTACTGGAACATCTGTTAAGTACCAGCGCCAGCTTGCAACTGCAATTAAACGTGCAAGATTTTTAGCGTTGATCCCGTACTGTGATCGCCACTTTAACTAATTAGTAAGAGGATCTTGTCATGCAAGTTATTTTAAGAGAAAAAGTTGAAAACTTGGGTACATTGGGAGATATCGTCAATGTTAAACCTGGTTATGCACGCAATTATCTAGTTCCTTATGGTAAAGCGGTTCAAGCAACAAAAGAAAACATTGAAGTATTTGAACAGCAAAAAGCAGAACTGGAAAAAGCGGAAGCTAAGCGTCTTCAAGATGCAAAAGCAACAGCGGAGAAGATTTCTGATCAAACTTTTGTCATCAAGGCACAAGCAGGTGAAGGTGGCAAATTATTTGGTTCTGTTGGCACAAAAGAAATCGTAGATGTGCTTGCATCAGCGGCTTCCGTTCAGGTTGAAAAGCGTCATGTTCGCATGCCTGAAGGCAGTATTCGTTATGTGGGTCAATTCCAAATTACGATACAATTGCATACTGATGTTGAAACAGAAATCAACGTTGCAGTTGAAGCTGAATAAAAAGCTACCTTAATAGTAATATGATAATGTAGAGCCATGCGTAAAAGCGTGGCTTTTTTGTTTGTATCCCATACAAATTATTTCATGCAAACGTGCAATAAATATTTAATTGCTTGCAATGCCTTTTAGCTTTTCAAGATCGATGATCGTTATTTCTTTATTATCTACATGGATAAGTTCTTGATTTGTAAAATCATGTAGCAGTCGTGATATCGTCTCAACACTTAGATCCAGGTAGTTAGCAATATCAAGACGTTTCATTGGGAAAATAAAGTGATAAGCTGAAAACCCATGGTGTTTTTGCTGTGTGGATAAGCGCAATAAAAATTGTGCAAAGCGTGTGTGTGCAGGTTTATAATAATCAAGCTGTATTGTTTGTTGGTTAAATCGCTTGCTTAAAATTTGAATAAAGTCTTTATTGGCTTGTATGGAGCGAGAAAAAACCGTAAGAAGGTCATTATAATCAAAAGCACATAGTGTACTGTCTTCTATTGCAATCGCATCTAGTGTATGGTGATTGTTTTCAATACCTTCAAAACCAATAAGCTGTCCCTGGAAATAGAAATTAATAATTTTATGGTCGGATGGATGGCATAACTTCAAGCTCCCAGAGCGTATAACATATAAGGTTTTTAATGGCGTATTCGTCTTATATAAGCTTTGGCCTTTTTTAACCGTAACAACAAAAGAGCTTACTTGGTGTAAATTAATCAATGGTGTGGTATCAATATCTAAAAGGTTACAAATTTCTTTGAAATCACAGTAGTTACAGGTAATAGGTTTTGGCATTTTATTTTTATTCACTTACTTTATTCTGTTTGTCACATTGAAATGAACGAATGTTTTCATTTGCTTCTT
Organism: Facilibium subflavum; assembly: GCF_003574485.1. GTDB lineage: Bacteria > Pseudomonadota > Gammaproteobacteria > Francisellales > Francisellaceae > Facilibium > Facilibium subflavum. The sequence goes on along the minus strand of NZ_QLIT01000012.1, from coordinate 11,845 downwards.
GAGATTATATCACTAAAATATAAAAATTGATCTAGATCAATAAAGATTATTTTAATTAGGGAAAAGCCTGCTTGATGACTATGCAAGGATAGCCAAGGCGATAGAATACGCACGTAAACGATAAAAAATATGGAGTAAGTCATGTTACCAAGTTTGTTATCCGTGGATATGGCGCGTTGGCAGTTTGCCTTTGTTGCCTCTTTCCATTTTATTTTTGTGCCATTAACATTGGGGCTTACATGGATTATTTTTACCATGGAGTTAATGTATGTTATCTCGGGTAAGAAAGTTTATAAGGATATGACAAAGTTCTGGGGGAAGCTACTTGGTATTAATTTTGCTGTAGGCGTGTTATCTGGCTTAACCATGGAGTTTTCCTTTGGTTTAAACTGGGCTTATTATTCACAATTTGTGGGTGATATTTTTGGGACACCTTTAGCAATTGAAGGTCTTATGGCCTTTATGTTGGAGTCGACTTTTGTCGGAATTTTCTTTTTAGGCTGGAATAAGCTTTCTAAGAAGCAGCACTTATTCAGTACTTTTTGTTTAGCGATTGGCTCAAGTCTGTCAGCGCTATTAATTTTGGTGGCAAATGGCTTTATGCAAGTACCAGCCGGTGGTGAATTTGCCTGGCAAACCATGCGTATGGAAACAACAAACCTGTTAGATTTGTTTTTAAATCCAATCGCACAGATTGGATTTGCGCATACAGTCATTGCCGGCTACACTACCGCAGCTATCTTTGTAATCGGTATAAGTGCCTTTTATTTATTAAAAAGACGAGAAGTTGGTTTTGCAAAACGCTCAATGGCAGTTGGGCTTGGTTTTGGCTTAGTTGCCTCTTTTATGGTAATGTTTATGGGAGACCAGCAAGGTGTCTTGGCCTATAAAACACAACCGATGAAATTAGCAGCAATTGAGGCGGAGTGGGGTACACAACCACCGCCGGCTAATTTTAATGTATTTGCTTTTCCTGATCAGGATGCGCAAAAAAATGCATTCTCAATACAATTACCTTATGTTTTAGGTTTATTGGCAACCCATTCTGTGGATCAACCTATCTATGGTATTAAAACAATCCTTTATGATGGATACACAGATGTAAAAGGGCAAAAAATTCCATCAGTGATTAGCAGAATCGCCAATGGTGCCAAAGCCTATGATGCCATGATGAAAATGCGTAAAGGCCAGCTGACAAAAGATAATATCAATATTTACAATCGCTATAAAGATGATGTTGGTTTTGGTATGTTATTGTTGCGCTATGTGCCAGCTGGTAAGCCGCTAACTTCAGCAACCAGTGCGCAAATTAAGGCTGCTGCAACTGATTCTGTCCCTGATGTTGCCTCTATTTTCTGGACCTTCAGGGTGATGGTTGGTCTTGGGGTGTTGATGTTTGTCATGATTATTGTGGGCTTGATTTTCTTATTTAAAGGCACGCTCTGGGATAAACGCTGGTTGCTTCGTACGATGCTTTACATGATACCTGCGCCATGGATTGCCTGTTTGTGCGGCTGGTTTGTAACCGAACATGGGCGCCAACCCTGGACGGTTTATAATATGTTGCCAACGACGATCAGTTCATCAACAATTAATGGCTGGGATATTTTATTTACCTTAATCATGTTTATAACGTTTTATTTACTATTGTTTGTTGTGGAGATGTTCTTGATGTTTAAATATGCACGACTTGGTCCAAGTGGCACGCTTGATCCACAAAATGCTGAAGCAGCCGTAAGCCTAAATCAGCAGGAGGGTAAATAATGATGGACTTATATAGTATTATTCAATTAATAAGCTGGCTGGCTGTAGGATTGATTATGTTTTTAACGGCCGCCACCATTTGTTTTGACTTTGGTGCAGGTATTTTAGCGCGCTTTGTTGGCAAAAATGAAAATGAAAAGCGGACGATTATTAATATTGTGGCGCCAACCTGGGATGGGAATCAAGTCTGGCTTATTATAGCAGGTGCAGGTTTATTTGCGATTTGGCCACGTGTTTATGCAGGTTCATTCTCAGGAATGTATTTAGGGATTCTAGTTGTGTTGTGGGCATTGTTTTTGCGACCAGTTTCCTTTGAGTATCGTCATAAAATACAAAGTGTAAAATGGACGCGATTTTGGGATTGGATGTTATGTTTAGGCAGCTTTATTCCAATATTGGTGATTGGCGTTGCCGTGGGAAATTTATTTTTAGGGCTACCTTTTCAATTTGATCCGGAAAGCTTACGTTTTTATTATGGTGCACAAGGTGTATTAGGTCAGGAGCCCGCATTTTTTTCCTTACTTGGTCTATTGATGCCATTTGCCTTATTAGTTGGTATATTTGCTGTTGTATTATCAGTAATGCATGGGGCATCCTATTGTGCTATGCGCACATCAGGCGTTTTATACCATCGCTTTGTTAAAATACAAAAAATCAGTGCTTTCTTATTTATCCTGCTTTTTGCAATTGCAGGCATTTGGTTAGTATTTATTTCAGGTTATCACTGGCAGTTAAGCGCGGGTCTAACAAGTTATTCTCAGGCAATATTTCACCCGTTAAAAGGCGGTGTTGTTACCTTAACAAAAGGAGGATGGCTGACAAATTACAGCATTTACCCATGGATGATTATTGCACCGGTTATTGGCTTTTTGGGCGCACTAATGGTGATGAAATTTGCAACAAAGCATACGGTTTTAGCCTTTAGTGGCAGTGTGCTTGCTTGTCTTGGTAGCGTATTTACGATGGGCTTTAGCTTATTTCCATTTATTATGCCCTCAAGCTTATCACCACAGCAAAGTTTTGTTATATGGAACTCAAGCAGTTCATTGACATCATTAATCGGTATTTTAATCGTAGCGATTATTATGCTGCCCATTATTTTTATCTATACCACATTTGTATATAAAAAAATGTGGGGCCGAGGTGTGAAATTAACACCAGAGGAAGTACAACAACGCTCGCATGAGCTTTATTAATAGGAGAAATAGTTTATGTTTTATATCGTATGGCTTGTCTCGGCTTTTGCTGCTGTTGGTGCTGGCTGCTTTGCTGCAAGCATTATTGATAAAAAATCAAAAAAATAATATTTATTCGCGCTTATGGTAATGAATTGATAGCGGGAAAATCTGTAATTTCATTTTTATATTATGCGCTATGAAGTCTTTGATAAAGCTTGTAAGTGCATAATGTCCCAAAAAGATGTAAAATAGCGAAAATCAAACATCTAATTTAGCAAGTAAATAGGATAAGAAATGAAATTACTTAATTTTACTGTTGGCATTGATCAGCCGTTTTTCTTAATTGCCGGACCATGTGTTATTGAGTCAGAAGCTTTAGCGATTGATACGGCAGGGTATTTAAAAGAATTAACAACGAAATTAGAAATCCCATTTATCTATAAGTCGTCTTTTGATAAGGCGAATCGCTCCTCGATTGAGAGCTTTCGCGGCCCAGGTATGGAACAAGGGCTGATGATTTTAGAGAAGGTCAAAAAGCAAATAGGGGTGCCAGTATTAACCGATGTACATGAAGACACACCTTTAAAAGAAGTCTCTCAAGTGGTTGATGTACTGCAAACTCCTGCATTTTTATGCCGTCAGACTAATTTTATTTTGCGTGTATGTGAACAAGGTTTACCGGTTAATATTAAAAAGGGGCAGTTTTTGGCGCCATGGGATATGGAACAAGTTGCTAATAAAGCAAAAAGCACCGGTAATACACAAATCATGGTCTGTGAAAGGGGGGTGAGCTTTGGTTATAATAATCTGGTGTCAGATATGCGATCATTGGCCGTTATGCGTCAAACAAAATGCCCTGTTGTTTATGATGCAACGCATTCGGTGCAGTTACCCGGTGGTCAGGGGAAAAGCTCTGGTGGACAGCGTGAATTTGTACCTGTTTTAGCCCGTGCAGCCATCGCTTCAGGTGTTTCTGGTATTTTTATGGAAACCCATCCAAATCCAGCTAAAGCATTAAGTGATGGTCCTAATGCCTGGCCATTGCAAAAATTAAAACCGCTTCTCATGCAATTAAAAGAAATCGATAATATTGTAAAGTCTCAGCCACTATTGGAAGATACACTTTAGATTTTCCTGTTGTCAGGAAATAACTTTTTATTTTTGGGTGATTTTTTTTTAAAAGTCATTACAATATGTACGAAATTGGCAAACGTGCAAGCATATGTTAAATAAAGAAATCGTCATTATAGGTGTTGTTGGTGGTTCAGGTTCAGGGAAGAGTCTTTTAGCTAATACAATTGTTGAAGAGTTAGAAACACTCCATGCAGAGCGTGTTACGGTGCTATCAGAAGATCATTATTATCGAGACAATAGCCACCTAAGCCCCGCTGAGTTAGATAAACTTAATTATGACCACCCGGATGCTTTTGAGCATAGCCTGTTAAAAAAACAATTACAGCAACTCATTGAAGGCCAGGATATTGAGGTGCCTATTTATGATTATGCAACACACAGCCGAGTTAAAGATAAAACGTTTCCCGTCAGTGCGCAGACAAGTGTCTTAATTTTAGAAGGGATTATGCTGTTTAATGATGCGCAGTTACGTAAAATGATGGACATTAAAATTTTCATGGATACACCAATGGATGTTTCCTTCCTTCGCAGGCTTCTGCGAGATCAAAAAGAGCGCGGTCGCAGCGTTGATAGCATCGTATCACAGTATCTAGAAACAGTTAGACCAATGTTTTTGCAGTTTATTGAACCTTCAAAACGCTATGCTGATATTATTGTGCCGCATGGCGGTAAAAATAAGATTGCTATTGATCTGATTCGAACAAAAGTCAGAGAGCTATTAAATCAATATCATTATAAAACGAACCATATAAGAAAATGATGATAGCGAAAACAAATCACACTTGTTATATCATTTGTAGAAGTTTAGACCTGGCCTGACAATATATTACTGTTGTTTTTTCGAGCCCCATTAATGAATAGTTGTGTTTTTAACGGCCTTGATTTCATTATCAACCAAATGTCGTAATAACTCTGCTACCAAAGCCAAGTCCTGTAAAATTATTTTAAAACGCGGGTTTTTTTGTACCTTTTGCATGCAAATATGTAAAAGGTCTTTGTTTGCATTAATACTTTCTGTGATTAATTGCTTATAAAGTTTGGCTTTTGCGAGTAACTCATCTGTTGTTAAACAGCTGCCAAAGTTAATTGGTTTGTTGTTGATATCAAGGATGAATTCAAAGCTTATCACCTGGTAATCTTTATCGGTAATAACACCAATACCACCTTTAGCTTTTGCTAATGTGAATACTTCATGTGTGATATCACAGGCTTTACTATAATTATCCTGATCAGTTAGTTTTTCAAAAACAATTTCTTTAGATGTCATAATCAAAATAATGGTTAGTATATTTATTTGTCATAGTTTGAAGATTAGGGTAAACGGGTGAAATTCAAGTATTATTTTTTAGATATGCACGGCAACCTGTTGTTTTTCACAGGTATGAATTGTTCACATAAAATAGTGCGATGAGTGTCTAGGCAGAAGGGTGTTGTTCTTGTTGTTTTTGCTGATAAAGACTATCAAAGTTTACCGGCGCCAAACATAGCTGTGGGAAGCCGCCTTTGGCAACAAGATCAGAAATTGCTTCGCGTGCGTAAGGGTAAAGAAGGTTAGGGCAAAATGCGTGTTTAGCATGCTCAAGTTGATCATCAGCCATGTTATCAATTGTGAAAATGCCTGCTTGTTGGACTTCTGCTTTAAAAGCTTCTTCTTCACCACATTTAACAGTTGCTTCGATCGTCAGCACAACCTCATGCATTTTATCCTCAGGCAATGTGGTTACCTGTGTATTTAAGGCAATGCTTAATTCTGGCTTCCATTCCTGATTAAAAATAGTCGCACCCTTAGGAATTTCAAAAGAAACATCTTTTAAATAAATTTTTTGAATTTGAAATTGAACTTCTTTTTGTTCTTGCTGCTGTTGTGGTTTTTCTTTTGACATTGTTCTTCCTTACTTTTGTGTGGTTAATTTATTATCCAGTTCACCTGAATGCTCTAATACAAAAAGATCATCACAGCCTCCAATATGGACGCCATCAATAAAAATTTGCGGTACAGTTGTGCGTCCATTTGCACGTTTAATCATTTCATCGCGCAGGTGTGGTTGTTTGGTAATATCATACTCATGGATATCAACGCCTTTTTGTGTTAAAAGTGCGCGTGCATCAATGCAATAAGGACAAGTTGGTTTTATATACATTTCAATCATCATGCTTAACCTTTTTGTTCGATTGGGTTATTTTTAGGCTGCTTTGATTTGTTATCCACGGGCATGCTGTCTTTTAGCCATTGGTTGAGCCCGCCTTTTAGAACATAGGCATTAAAGCCATTTTCTTTTAGCAGCTGACAAGCACTTTTAGCGCGAACGCCTTCATCACAATACACAATAATTGGGACATTCTGGTGCTTTTTTAATATTTTTGTGCTGGATTTAAGCTGCTCAATCGTTGCATGAATGGCGCCAACAATGTGCTTTTGGTTATAGGCTTTATCATCACGAATATCTAAAAAAACAGCCCTTTGTCGATTAGAAAGCGAGATGGCATCTTGCACGGTAATCGTATGTTTTTGTGTTGTCATATGGCGGATTTCAAAGATGAGATAGATTAAGATCACCGCAATAAAAGCAATGCATAACCATAGGTTTTGCCCAATAAAAGTTGTCAAGTTAGCCATATTTTTCCTTTTGTATTTAATTTTGTATCAAGCGTTAAACAGCGGGCATTATAACGTGTTTGGATTTCAATGAGAAGTCAAACTTGCCAGGGTTTTCTCAACAAGTACTTGGAATTTTTGTACCCATTGACTCATAACAGAAGTTTTGCGATAAACAATGCCAACCTGTCTTGAGGGTGCGGGTTTTTTAAAGTTGATATAGCAAATCCCTGAAAACGGTGTGCTATAAGTCGCAATTTGTGGGATGATGGTAATGCCAAGTTTGGCAATAACCATTTGCCTTAATGTTTCAAGACCTGTGGCATTGCATTGTATGCTTTGTGCAGGGTTGATATTAAGCGCCATTACCTGATCGCGTAGACAATGTCCTTTTTCTAAAAACAGCATTGACTCATCATTAAGCTGCTTAATATCGATTTCTTTTTTCTTTGCCAAAGGATGTCCTTCATAAACAGCTAAGGTAAAAGTGTCTTCAAAAAGCGGGGTAAATGCCATACCAGGTGGTAGTGTTGGGTTGGCAAGTAAAGCCGCATCAAGCTGACCAGTTTTTAACATGTTTAATAATACATCCGTTTTTTCCTCAACAGGATAGATTTGAATATCACTATGTGTCTGCTGGATTGCTTTGATTAAAGGAGGCAAAAGATATTGTGCAAGTGTTGGAAAAAGTCCAATTTTAAATAGCTGTGCATCTTTTTGGCGGAAGCTTTCAGCGGTATGCTTGATATCTTTGGCAATGTTTAATAAAGCTTGCATTTTTTCGATAAGAACACTACCTTCAGGTGTTACTAAGACTGTTTTTTGAAAGCGCTCAAAAATATTAACACCCAGTTCATCTTCAAGTTTTTTAATCTGCATGCTTAAGGCAGGTTGGCTGACAAAGCAGGATTGCGCGGCTTTATTGAAGTTTTTTGTTTGTGCTACTGCTAGAACATACTCTAAATCTCGTAAATTCATCGTGTCTTTCGTTTTTTACTTTTCAAACTGTCTTTTATATTCAAGATTACTGTATTTTGTGCCAAAATAAACGATAAATCTAAAAAAATTGAAAGTGTATGAAACAATATACGGCAGAATCGATAGAAGTCTTATCTGGCTTAGATCCAGTCAAGCGTCGTCCAGGGATGTATACAGACACACAAAATCCAAACCATATTGCCCAGGAAGTCATCGATAATAGTGTAGATGAGGCTTTGGCAGGTTTTGCAGATAAAATCACGGTGAAAATTTTGGCCGATGGTGGTGTTGAAGTCAGTGATAATGGCAGAGGAATGCCTGTTGATATTCACCCTGAGCATAATATATCAGGCGTGGAGCTTATCATGACACGATTGCATGCAGGTGGAAAGTTTTCTAATCAAAGCTACCGTTATTCAGGTGGCCTTCATGGCGTTGGTGTATCTGTGGTTAATGCTTTAAGCCTGCGTGTTGAAATTGAAATTAAACGCGATGGTAATAAATACGCAATTGTTTTTGAAAACGGTCACAAGACTCAAGATTTACATATTATTGGCCAAGTTGGCAAGAAAAACACCGGGACAACGCTTCGGTTTTGGCCGGATTCACAATATTTTGATAGTCCAAAGTATGCGCTTAAACGGTTAAAACACTTACTTAAAGCAAAAGCAGTGCTTTGTTCTGGGCTTGAGATTGACTATATTAATGAACAACTCAATGAAACACAGCGCTGGCAATATGATAATGGTTTGCGCTCTTATATGACTGAGGCTGTTTCTGGTTTTGATATTTTACCAGAAATACCTTTTTCAGGTGAGTTTCAAGATCAGCAATATATTGTAAGTTGGGCGCTGTGCTGGCCGCAGGATGAGGATAATTATATTACAGAAAGCTATGTTAACCTGATTCCTACACCATTAGGTGGCACACACGTTAATGGACTTAGATCAGGGCTTTTAGAAGCAATGCGTGAATATTGTGATTTACACAGTATTTTGCCTCGTGGGGTGAAAATTATGCCAGATGATGTGTTTAATGGATTAAGCTATGTGTTGTCATTGAAGATGCCTGAGCCACAGTTTTCCGGTCAAACAAAAGAGCGACTATCTTCACGAGATTGTGTAAGCTTTATTGCAACACATGTCAAAGATGCCTTTAGTCTTTGGCTAAATCAAAACATTGGTATAGCCAATAAAATCGCTGAGTATATTATTACTAAAGCACAAAAGCGATTGAAATCTGCCAAAAAAGTCGCGCGTAAAAAAATCACACAAGGCCCAGCATTACCTGGGAAACTCACTGATTGTGTTGGGCAGGATATGCGACATACCGAGCTTTTTTTAGTTGAAGGGGATTCAGCTGGTGGTTCAGCCAAGCAGGCACGAGATCGAGAATTCCAGGCAGTGATGCCGCTTCGTGGTAAAATTTTAAATAGCTGGGAAGTTGATTCACATGACATTTTAGCTTCTCAAGAGATCCATGATATTGCCACAGCGATTGGTGTTGATCCTGGCAGTGAAGATATCGAAGGGCTTAGATACAATAAAATATGCATTCTTGCCGATGCGGATTCTGATGGTTTACATATTGCCACTTTATTATGTGCACTGTTTTTAAAGCACTTTAAACCTTTGGTTGCACGAGGGCATATTTATGTTGCTATGCCGCCATTATTTCGTATTGATGTGGGTAAAGAAATTTTTTATGCGCTGGATGAAGCTGAGAAAAATGCCATTTTACATAAATTATCACAGCAAAAAATACGGCAAAACATTAATATACTACGATTTAAAGGTCTAGGTGAGATGAATCCCATACAATTAAGAGAATCCACGATGGCGCCTGACACCAGAAGACTGGTGCAATTAAAACTTTCTGATGATATCTATTTTGATATGGAAAGCATGGATGAAATGCTGTCAAAAAAACGCGCACAAGATCGGCGCAGATGGCTTGAAACACATGGAAATTTAGCGGATGTTGATTGAGAATGTTGTCTATTAATAAGCAAATTGTTATGATTAGATTTGGGCATTATAGTTTTATGTTATTGGTATGGAAAAAGATCTTGGTCATCTAGTTAAGGTTTCTTATTATAACTTTATTGACAAAGAGATTACGAAATCTAGCTACTTTTCTGCTGTTAGCAGCTGGTTGATAGTAAATTTTTTTCAAAATGATATTCGTGTTATTTATCCGCAAGCTTTACTCCAACAGGTTGATATACGCCCGGTTTTCTTTCCATTATATAAAGAAGGGAGTGCTTTGTTTAAAACAACAGCATTCAGGTTTGTTGATAAAAAGCAACTAAAAGCTTTGCCTGTGGTGTTTAATATCCCCAAACTACTGAGTTCTCATTCTTCAACACATGTTTGTATTCAGCATTACCACCCAGATTTAAGCACTTCAGTGTTGATATTGTTTGCTAAAAAATCATTTGATATTTATCAATGCCTTGATAACATACCAGCATTGCGCCAGTTTGTCTATCATGCGCTTGAGGAAGCTAAATCAGCAAAGAAACTTGTTTACAGTCAAGTTTGTAATTTCCAACCAATCGCGATAAATGAGCAATCCTCTTTATTTTCCCTTAAAACTGAAAGGGTTTCCGCGTTTCCGCTAAGTAGTTTAAAGTATCAGGATATTATTATTTTAGCGCTGCTTTACAATGATATACATAATATCAGTGAAATTGCAATTGAGGTTGGTTTAACATTAAGGTCGGTTGAGTATCGCTTACAAAAATTATATACGGCTTTTAATGTGGGATCAAAGCTAGAATTAGCTCTTTTAATTCACCGGTATCCAGAAATTTTACAGTCTTTATTTTTTAGCTTAAAGAAATAGCAAAAAACTTTTAGCCTCATTCAGTATTAAATTTTATATTTACTAATATACCTTCCAGCATCGATGTGTCTTTTTGGTTGAAAATAAAACAAAAAAATAGCTTTTTTAGTAATTTCCCGGTAGTACCAAGAAAAAACAAGCAATAAAATGCTTTTTACTCACAAAGTTTGTGATATGAGTTTGTTAAAATTTAATATAATTATGGGGAATATTCATAATGAAAATAAAGCTGTTAAGTATGATTGGTTTGTACGGTACTGTTATGATGTTGAGTGCATGTGGTGGAGGTTCAGGCAGTGATTCTTCCTCAGGCAGTGATACTCAAGACCAAACAGCAACGCTTGTTGTTCGTGCAGAGACGCCAACTATGCTTGGGCAAAATGATATGATGCCTTTAGATTTTGATATGGATTTGACAGGTTTTTCATTTACAAAGTTGCAGCCAGTAGATGTTGGGCATTTTATTGATTCATTAAATTATGCTGGGTATGACAAAGGTGTAAGGTTTGAGAAAGGCAGTTGTAAAGATCAGGCGCCACCAATTAGCTGTAAATTTATGGTATTAAACAAAAATAAATCCTTTATGTTAGTTACTGGAGAAGATCAGTATTGGTATAAAAATGGGACGACGTATCATGAAGGAAGTGCTCAAGGGCTTAATATTAATCCACAGGATTTATATTTAAATGTTAATAAGAATCAGCTGACAATCAATTCGTTTGGTGAGTTTAGGGTAAAATATAAAGGTATAAATTCAGCTTTAAGTGCTGAAACTTATTATCTTGTTGTAAGTAATAATGATTCGAAAATTAAAAGTAGCAGTGGCAGGCTTGAAGCTGTTGGTAAAACTAAAGAACAACAATTGGTATATAAAGTAGAAAAGCCTCAAAATTTTGATCAAAAGAATAGTTTAACACTTGAGTTTGAAAATTTAGAGGAAGGTGACACCGTTAATATTTATGCCAAAGCAGATGAAAAAAGTGATATTTACAAGCCTAAATTGCCAATGGTTGCAGGTCAGTATATTTATCAAAGTGGCCAACTGCAGCATGTGAAACTGTAAAATTTTTATATGAGGTCCTTATAATATAAATGCTTAGAATTAGGTTCTGTGAACCAATTTTTTTACCGCATCCAAATCAAACTCCCAGAAAAGTTTAAAAATCCACTAAAACTGATTATTGTTTTATCAAATCTTGAAAAAACTCTACGAAAGTGCTTCAGCTTCGAAAAGAAACATTCAATCAAATGCCTTTCTTTGTAAATTTCCTTATCATACTCATGCGGCTCTTTTGCATTACTTCTTGGTGGAATGACTATATTACACCCTCTTTCAAGCAAAAATGCA
>NZ_QLIT01000011.1 GCF_003574485.1 Facilibium subflavum | reverse complement strand
AAACTGAGATAAAACCAAAGCGGATAAGCCATCGATACTTTTGCGCATATCCACCGGAAAATTGGCCAGGTAAATCTCATGTGCCGGCGTTAACATCACAAGGTACCCTTAATGTGATCCCAAATGGCAAATCAATTTCAATCATGCCTTTTTGTTTTGCCGTATTTGCATCGATATGAAAAGGAATAAAACCAGAAGGGGCATGAGGTGGGCTTGTGTCATCCTTTGTTACCTTAATGCGCGGTTTAAGCGCACCTTCTGCAATGAATTTGGTACGCCATTTGGAAAATGATGCTTTGGATACTTCCTGTTCCTGGCAGAATTTATCCTGTGTTAGCCCTGAGACTTCCCAATCCCTAATAATTGATAGCCACTTGATTTGCGTTTCTGTCATCGTCTGTGCTCCATATTTGTGAATAAACAACAACAGTATGATTAAGAACAAACGCCTTTACTAGATGGGGTTTATGGAGCGGTTACGAAGAGTAAAAGCGCTTTATGACAGGGTGAATCAATTAGAAGCGCAGCAGCAGGGTAGCCTTTTTAATGGTATCAATATAGGGGATGATTATCAAAGCTGTATTTTTCTAAATATTGGGAAAACGGATAACTCAACAAATGAATTTTTGCGCGACTTGCAAAATGAAGCGGATGATGATGGAGCGACACTGTGAATTTCAATACCCCCCCCTATCTAGCTGTAGATTGCCCATTGCCTGTTTTTTCCGCATAGATCATATCTGCAATCAAAGAAGTAATTAATGCCATTTTTTCTTTTTGCCCAAGCGCTTGCGTGCATAAATCCGTATGTGTACTTAGACTATCTACAACAGCGCTTTCTACCGATTGCGGCAAACTTCCCTCCAGCGCACGCTGTTTGTCATTTGCATAAATTTGCGCCATGGTTTTTTCATCTTTTTTCACTTTATCTTTAACACTCGTGACAAAGTTAATGGCATCTTCATTGTTGAATTCACCTGAAAATGATGCATTGAATTGATCAATAATTTCGCTCAACACTTCAGTTTTCTGATCTCGTACTTTAGCTTGCCCTGGATTAATGGCATCTATTTTACCACCTTTTAAGTCAATGCTTTGGGTTGCCTGTTTTGTTAGCTTGTAGTTCGTAAGTACCGCATCGCCAATATCAACCTCAGGGGCTAACTCAGTGGTATGCAAGTTTGGCAACAAACCTCGTGCATAGCTTGAGAATGTTTCTAATTCTACATCATTATAATCATGCACCTGAGACAAGAAGTCGTACATTTTGATAAAACTGGATAACGATTTTTTAAACACATCTAAGTAATTTTTGGCTTTTGATGCTTCTTTTAGCTGTGAGGTTGTATTTTTAATAGCAATATCATCACTAGAATCCTTTGCGCGGTTAAGCTCAAGCTGTGCGTGTTTTATTGCCTCAATAGCCTGTCTATAGCGACCTTTAAATCTATCTGCTGCGGGTTTAATGGCTGCACTCATTAGATTTTGAAGATTTTTGTTCTGATAGAATGCTATAGAGTAAGCCTCTATTTCAGGCAAAGTAAATATGCCATATTCATCAAGCTTTTCATAAAGCTCATAAACCAAATTTTCATCCGTTACATCGGTGATTTCAGCTGTCTTATAGTATGGCTCAAACGCCTCTTTGATATCCTCTGCTTTATTGACAAAATCCAAAATAAAAACATGATCTTTGCCCGTGTAGGTACGATTTAAGCGTGATAATGTTTGTACCGCATCTACACCACTTAGCTTCTTATCAACATACATAGCACAAAGCTTTGGTTGATCAAAGCCTGTTTGAAATTTATTGGCAACAAGCATCACTTGATAATCGTCGGTATCAAAGGCATCACGCATATCACGCCCCTTTAACGTAGGATTCATATTCAGCTCAGTATATTCCCTTTCATCCCCTTGATAATCATCATTAACTTTACCAGAGAAGGCGACCATTGCGGCAACGTTATCAAAAAGTGGGTTGCCTTTATTTCTTTCTAAAAACCGATCAAACTCAATTTTGTACCTCACCGCTGCCTTGCGTGAGGAAGTCACTACCATCGCTTTGGCTTGATAGTTCAACAATGGCTTAATTGAACTGGCAAAGTGAGTGAGAATAATATCAATTTTCTGTGCAATAGCATAAGGATGCAACGTGGCATAGCGCTTGAGTTTGATTTTTGCCTGCTTGGTGTCGACTTCGCGCTGGCCATCTTTGGAGATGATTTTTAATGCCGTTTCATAGGTCGTATAATTTTTTAAGACATCGAGAATAAAGCCTTCTTCAATGGCTTGTTGCATCGTGTACACATGAAAGGGCAGTGGTGGGTTATCCTTGCCTGTTGGTTCATTTGGGTTTGCAGGTCGCCCAAACAGCTCCATTGTTTTGTGTTTTGGTGTGGCAGTGAATGCAAAAAAACTGATATTGGTTAATTTGCCCTTGCTCTCAAGGGTTGCATTTAACACATCCTCAGCACTCATCTCGTCATCAAGCATTTCAGCATTTAACACTTCCTTCATTTTTTGTGCTGTTTTGCCTGATTGGGACGAATGTGCTTCATCGGCGATAATCGCAAAGTTTTTATCCTTTAAGGAGGTTGTTTTTTGTATTTCCTCCAACACAAAAGGAAAAGTTTGAATCGTCACTGGGATAATGGCCGCACCATCTTTCAACGCCGCGGCAAGTTGGTTGGATTTACTTTGAAAATCAGAATTTCTCTCAATAGGCACCACCAAGCCGTCAACTTGCTCAAACTGTTTAATCGTTTGTTGCAGCTGACTATCCAAAACCGTGCGATCGGTAATCACAATCACCGTATCAAAGTAACGCTTACCTTCATTGCTATGCAAGGATGATAACTGATGTGACAGCCATGCAATAGAGTTAGATTTGCCACTGCCGGCACTATGCTGGATTAAATATTTCTGCCCAATCTTTTCAACATGCACTGCTTGAAGTAATTTCCTGACCACATCAAGCTGATGATAGCGTGGAAAAATTAAGGTTTCTTTCTTGTATTTAACCCCTTCAGCCGTTGTTTTTTCTTCAATTTGGAGATGCATAAATTTAGCCAAGATGTTGAGTAAGCTTTCTTTACTTAACACCTCTTGCCATAAATATTCAGTGGCAAAACCCGCTGGTTTATGCGGATTACCTTTGCCACCATTATGCCCTTTGTTAAAAGGCAAGAAAAAGGTATTTTTGCCTTCAAGCTTAGTTGTCATATATACTTCATCGGTGCTTACTGCAAAGTGCACTAGCGCGCCACGCTTGAAAGTAAGCAGTGGCTCATCTTTGCGTGTCAGTTTATCTTTTGGCAAGCGATCTGATTTATATTGTGCAATGGCATCGTCAACCGTTTGGGTAAAATCGGTTTTCAACTCGATGGTTGCCACGGGAATACCATTGATAAATAACACTAAATCAATGCTGTTCTTATTGTTTTCAGAATAAAATACTTGTCTGACCACGCGACAAATATTGGCATGATAATTACGCTCTAAGGTTTCATTATGTAGCTGCGGTTTAAACTGACAGAGTTTCAACCTTGCTGGATGCGCCTTTATTTCATGTCGCAAATAATGCAAAGCGCCTTTATCATGAATCTTTTTAGCAACAAGTTTAGCAATTTCATCATCTGCTTTATCTTTAAAGCGGTTTTGATATTTCTCATAGGCTTTAGGTTGTGTCGTTTTAATATACTCAAGTAAATCCTCTGTATATAATGCCCGCGATTTATCATAAGCACTTGAAAGCCCTTCAACCCAACCGCACTCGGGTGCGCACATATCTAAAACAACTTGTTCTTCCATTTTTTTCTCGTGATGCTTTGTCATTTTTTGCTTCTCTCATTATCATTAAGTGATCTACCTTGAATGTCTTTCCAGTCATTCCAACCATTTGATGAAGAGCCTAAACACACAGCCGATGCTGCTGATGGTGAATTAAACAAATAATTCTTACAAAAGCCACCATCTTTGATGACTCCATCAGTAATAAGTTGATTTCTTAATTTTAGATAGTTGTTCTGCTCAAAGTTTTTTGTGATGTCGCCTGCGATGACAGAATTTTTTAAGACTACAAACCCTTCAGTATTATAATACCCTTTAGCATCTGCGCCACGCCTTGTGCAATGGTAGGTCATTTTAGATTCCTGATTGTCAGCATTTTTTGTTATCAGTGGTTTAAACACTGGAAGCCCAAGTGTTGTCGCTAAAATCTCAATGACATCAAAAAAAACATTACATTCAGCTTTCAAATGAACTGGGAGATGTGAACTTAGCCCACTGGTATTATTATCTAATTGATAGCGAGAAGCTAAGGTTGCATGCTCAATTGCTAAGGATTCTAGATACTCAACATGTGTGGTGGTAAAACTATTAGCCATAGAAAGAAAAACAAATGCTTTACTCCAAAAAGACTTCTTTTCATGATGCTGCTTTAAACGCTTAAATATTCCAGTTGTTTTACCGATATAGATCGTTAGCGATCCTGTTTTCTCATCTTCACCCACAAGACAATAAAGTGCAACTTGAGGCAGCTCACTCATCGTCAAAAATTCTTTTAATAAAGGCCTTGGAACCTCTATTGCCTCAATGATAGAGGTAGTAATTTTAGCAACTTTAATACCTGATGGGTCGCCTGTAGGTAAAAATATTTGTATGGTCTGTGGGTGTGTCTTTTTGCCTATCATGTTATGCATACTCCCTTACATCCACTTTGCCTGTGACCGCAGCGGTGATTAAGGCAGTACGTTTTTCTTTTAGTAGATCAGTTGCTTTAATTATATTGCGTTCTAAATTGGTCTTAACTATTAGTAAATCATAAATCTCTTCTTGAACTAATTGAGATGGAACTCTAATTTTTTCATTT
The DNA here is from genome assembly GCF_003574485.1 of Facilibium subflavum. GTDB lineage: Bacteria > Pseudomonadota > Gammaproteobacteria > Francisellales > Francisellaceae > Facilibium > Facilibium subflavum. The sequence continues at coordinate 24,701 of NZ_QLIT01000011.1, read as the reverse complement.
AATAACAAATTGATATTAAGAGGACGATTTCGACCAGCAGCTCCACGTGAAGACTCATTAAGCAAAAAATCACCATACTCAGTCATTAATAATGCATACAAGTATTCAGTCATTATTTTTTTTCCTTTTATAATTGGATACCTATGAGAAACAATACAATTATTTTCAGACTGGTTAGCCATTGCTACAGCTCCTTCCCAGGAGAATTGACCACTTAATATTAAATCACCACATTTAACGTAAAAGAAATCTGATTCTCCCAAGTCTTTACCCAGTGTTTTAGGTTTATGAAATAAACCTCTACCTCTGTTATAAAGACCTAGCGCCTCATATTCTGTATTATTTTTAACATCAACAGGTCTTTCTATGAGCCTAACAAGATGGCTTAATTTTTCATAAGCACCGTTGCCAGCAATTTGTTCATTTAATGCGAGTGCTATTATTTTTTTTTTGGAAAGCACAATCAGCTTTTGATAATTCTCAATAAGCTGATCTATTTTGGCGGTTTGTTTATCTAGATAGTTACTGATTGTGATTTGTTCATCTGGCGATGGGGTGGGGATTCTAAATCCATAAAATTCTTCAGATGGTAATCTCCATCTGCCTAATTGAGAACTACCCTGACCATATTTATAGAATATTTTATTAATGTAAAAAGTTTGAAAAACATATAAGTAAAAATTTGTATTAAATATCTGATTCTTGATTGAAAAGACTCTGTAGTCTGGACTAACAACTCCATTATATTTAGAGATATCTATATAGCCAGTTAGCAAATCCATATGATTCATTCCAAACTCACCTTTGAAGATAAGTTGATATTTAGAGTAGTCCATAGATAGTTGTCCTTCACCACTATCTATGTCCTTAACTACTATGCCTTTTTGTGTAATAGATAGAACGTCATAATCCAAGGAACCTGAAATTCGCTTTTCGATCTGAAAGTGCGACTTAATTCTATCAAGAACCCAATGTTCAGGCACATCCCCCAACCACTCAACACCACTATCTTTATACCTTGGATAAGGCTTTAGTTTACCAGTCACTAATTGCCTCCTTGCGGAAAGAGAATCACATTATCCATATTATATGCATTGCCACCATCATTAACGCAATCGCCATCCAGATAAGACTGCCAAAGCTTAATTGGCTTTGTATAGCCTTTTTTGGTATGTGGATTGGTAATTAAGGCACTTTGCCAGTAATCCATTGTCTTATCACAAACCATTTGGCTGACTTCATCATGGCGGGAGCATTCAAATTCTAGGATTTGTTTAAATTGATTAAGATGTGTGGTTACACTGCGATTATCCGTTTTGCAAAATTCCAGCTTATTTAACTGTGGCTCAAAATAATCACGAATCTGGCAACCATAGTCTTCAAACCCTGGAATTTCAAGTGCATTAATCGCCCATTCAATCATTGCTGGTAACGAATCAAAGAGATATTTTGCACCACCTATTTCAAATAATGGGATGGCTAATGTAACGCGCGTGTTAATATGCATAAACACCGCAACATCTTTGCGCCTAATTTTCAGTAAGTCAACTGCCCAATCATCATAAAAAGGTAAAGGCTGCTGTTTTGGTTGTGGCAAATCCGTTATTTTAAGCCTGCTTGCCATTTTAGCGGTTAATCTAAATTGTGCCATTTATTTTACCCTCCAATAATTGTCTTGACGCCATTTTTGTGGAAAACCTAAGTGAGTCATGTCAATCTTATACTCATCACATAATGTAACTAATCGCGCCACCCAGCTGGAATCTTGATTCATCTGTGAGATAAAGTACCAAATAATCACCACATGAAAGAATAAACTATTATGTGGACTGATTTTATGGTTATTACCAATATCAATTAGTTCCGGAAAAGCACTCAACCACCTAGCTGGTGTTGTTTTAGGTAAAACTGCCTTGGAGCCAAAGCTCCTGTTCCAGACACGACTGTGATGCGCGCATAAATTGCGCAAATCAGACAAGGTTCGCATCCATGAAGTTAGGACAGGTTCTTTTAAACCATAGCTATATGCAATGCTTTTTTTGACTAAGTTATTTTTTATATGTTGATACATGAGTACCAACTCTTTGAAGCTTAATAAATGAATAGCCATCCACACGGGAGGCAATTGTGGCATATTGTATTTTTCCTTATAATGCGCAATGAATACTTCCTTGCTTTTTTGCATTTCGTCCTCAATTTTCTTAATCAACCAGTCATGTTTGTAACGCGTATCAAAATGAATAGGCTCAAGATATGCATGAGCACTTAGTTTATTGGCAAAACTATTGCTCACTTGACTTCTAAAGGAGACCTCTATTCTTTCGATAGCCTCTAGCAACAGCAGTCGTAATTTGTGATCAAATATATATACATTTAAAATATCATCAAATCGGGTATTTTTCTTAAAATGATGCGTAGCCTTATTTTCATAATGAGGGATCATATACGCCGATAAACGATAATATCCAATATGTTCTAAATAACGATTAGCTCGTTCAATGCCATTGACAATAAGTCCGCGATCAAGGAGTAGCTGAAGTTGTTGCTCAAGTGATAACGCGGGTTTACTAAACTCCATGTTTAACCCTTAAAACGCAAAAGCCGCTAAAGTGTGCGTGAATCAGAGGCATAGCGGCTATGTTGCCCTTAAGTATATTCGTAAGGATCCAAAAATGCAAGCACCTCATGAGTGCACCTCTCCTAACAGCGTTAATATCTCTTTGGTTACGGCATCTAATTCTGCGTCAATTTCTGCTAACGCGCGTGGTGGTTTATACGCGTAAAAATGACGATTAAACGGAATTTCATAACCGACAATACCAATGTTTCCGTCCTTTTCATCGCGTTTACGCTCATCAATCCAGGCGTCAAGTACATGCGGTTTGACTTCTTTTTCAAAGTAATCATAGATATCCTGCTTAAGTGGGATATTTTCATAATCTCTTAAATCAGGATTGGCTTCTGGATTGCCTTTGCTGTCAAAGCAGACTTCGGCATCATCATGTGCTTTGGATAGATGTTTTTGCAGTAGCTTAAATTGCGCGGTGGTAAGTTTGACTTTTAAATCTTTTGTAAATTGATCTTTTGATAAATACGCATCTTTACAATTACTTAAGGCGGCCAATATTTTCTGTTGTTGTTCACTTTTAAGCTTTAAAAACGCTTTATCATTTTTAAGCGCGTTGAGGTTACTTTCATTTTTTGGGTAAAAGGCGAGCTTTAAGGGTCGCTCGATGGTGACCCGTCTAAAGCCAAACGCTTGATACTCAAATACCTTACTTGTTTTAGTTTGTTCAAAGTTACCATATGTTTGAACAATGCTGGCAATAGCATCTTCATCTAGCCATTTGCGTTTAGATCCCAATGACTTACGCATTGGGCTGCCTTGATCTGCGGCATTAATCAGTTGTACTTTGCCTTTGCGCTCAGGTGATTTTTTATTGCTTAATATCCAGATATAAGTAGAAATTCCTGTGTTAAAAAACATATCCGTTGGCAAAGCAATAATGGCTTCCAATAAGTCATTTTTAAGCACATAACGCCTGATTTCAGACTCACCAGACCCAGCCCCACCTGTAAACAACGGTGAGCCATTAAGGATAATGCCAATACGACTTCCGCCTTCTGTTACAGGACGCATTTTTGAAATAAGGTGCATTAAGAACAATAATGAGCCGTCGCTCACTCGTGGTAACCCTGCGCCAAAACGCCCATTATAGCCTTGGATCCTATGCTCATCTTTTACTGCTTTCTCAACCTTCTTCCATTCCACACCAAATGGCGGGTTAGACAGCATATAGTCAAATTTTTTAGACTTTAGTTGATCGTCACTTAAGGTGTTGCCAAATTTAATATTATCGGCATCTTCGCCTTTGATTAAAATATCTGCCTTACAAATGGCAAAGGATTCCGGATTCAACTCTTGTCCGTAAGTTTTTAAATGTGCATTCGGGTTAAGCTCTGCGATATATTCACTTGCGGATGTTAAAAAGCCGCCTGTGCCTACAGTTGGATCATAGAGTGAGCGCACCACACCTTGATCCGTTAAGATGGCATTATCCGCGCTAAATACTAAGGATGTTGCCAAGCGTACAATATCGCGAGGGGTGAAATGCTCCCCAGCAGTTTCGTTAGATTCCTCGGCAAATTTGCGAATCAATTCCTCAAACAAATTCCCCATTTCATAATTTGAAACCGCTTTAGGGCTTAAATCGCAATCTTCTTTTGTAAAGCGCTCGATAATCTTATACAGCAAGTTTGCTTCATCTAGGTGATGTATTTGATCTATAAATTTAAATCGATTGAAAATATCCTTAATATTATCGCTAAACGAATCAAGATAGGTGAGAAGGTTTGCGCTTAAGTTATCAGGATCAGCCTTTAGTTTAGTTAATGTGTATTCTGATGTGTTATAAAACGTGTTTTGTGATTTGGTCGTTAAAATGGCATTTAGTGGAATGCCTAAACCTTTGCGCTTATTGTATTCATCGACAACATCTTGCCGTGTTGGCGCAAGTACCGCTTCAACGCGTGCTAAAACCGTAAAGGGTAAAATTACCTTACCAAAATCAGAGCGTTTATAATCACCGCGCAATAAATCTGCAATTGACCATATCAATGAGGATAGATTTTTTGTGTTCATTTTGTATGATTTGAAATCTTGAATAATCGTGAATCTAGCAGTAAAGAATGTCAAAAGCAAGGGAATCATCGACCATAAAAGCTGATGTCTAGCGTGAATGCCAAAAAAATCAACGCGTTAAGCCAAAGAACTGTTTTATGGTGATAAATGAATTTAATATTAGATTTTTTTAAAGATTAAGCTGCCATTAGTGCCACCAAAGCCAAATGAGTTGGATAACGCGACATGGATTTTTTTCGGCTTTGCTTCGTGTGCCGCATAATCAAGGTTACAGTCATCATCAACATTATCAAGGTTAATTGTTGGTGGCGCAACCTGATCGCGTATGGCAAGCAGGGAAAAAATGGCTTCAATCGCACCTGCAGCGCCTAACATATGCCCTGTCATTGATTTTGTCGAGCTCATGATAATATTTTTTGCATGTGCGCCAAGTGCCTTTTCTACAGCCTGGCTTTCTTTCACATCACCTGCGGGTGTTGAGGTGCCATGTGCATTGATATAATCAATTTCATCAACAGGAATCTGTGCATCTTCAATGGCAAGCTTCATACATTCATAACCGCCAACACCACTTGTGTTAGTGATATGATAGGCATCAGCATTCATCCCGTAACCAATGATCTCGCCATAAATTTTTGCACCACGTGCCTTGGCATGTTCATACTCTTCAAGTACAACGGCCGCTGCACCATTTGATAATACAAAGCCATCACGATCTTTATCCCAGGGTCTGGAAGCCGCTTGTGGATCATCGTTGCGTGTTGATAGCGCGCGTGCTGCAGCAAAGCCGCCCATGCCAATCGCAGTATTTGCTTTATCCGCACCACCTGCAACCATGACATCAGCATCACCATAAGCAATCATTCTTGCCGCCATGCCGATATTATGTGTGCCTGTTGTGCAAGCTGTCACAATTGCTGTGTTAGGACCTCTTAGACCATATTTGATTGAAAAGTTGCCTGATATTAGATTGATAATTGTTGCAGGGATGCAAAATGGTGAAATCTTTCCAGGACCTTTTTGATCAATGATAACACGTGTTTGCTCAAGCATGGTAAGTCCACCGATGCCAGAAGACATGGAAACACCAATTCTTGGTGCATTTTCTTCGGTCACAGTGATGCCTGCTTCTTGCCAGGCTTCTTCTGCAGCAATAAAGCCATATTGCATGAAAAGGTCGTATTTTTTCAGTTCTTTGGCATTAAAGTAGTCGGTTGGGTTATAGTCTTTGATTGTACCACCAATACGTACTTTAAATTCCGAAATAGAAGGACCACTATCGACATCAAATTCAGGAAGGTAGTCAATGCCGCTTTGTCCTTTTAAAATCGCATCCCAAGTGCTTTTCACATCTTTACCCAGCGGTGTAAAAGCACCAAGGCCAGTGATGACAACACGTCTTGCTGATTTCATATTTCACACATCCACATATTTTGTTCTGTTAAACGAAAAAATCAGCAGAAATCTATGCGATTAATGCTGATTTTTATTTAAAGATAAACCATAAAAAGATGGTAATAATTAGCTGTTTGCGTGTGCATCAATGTAGTTGTACACATCTTGGACAGTTTTGATTTTTTCAGCTTCTTCATCAGGAATTTCTGTATCAAATTCTTCTTCTAAAGCCATTACTAGCTCAACAGTATCAAGAGAGTCAGCACCTAAGTCATCAATAAAAGATGCTTCAGCTTTAACATCTTCAGGTTTAACGCCAAGCTGCTCAACAATAATTGCGTTTACTTTATCGTGAAGTTCACTCATTTTATTTCCTTAGTCTTTTTACATTAATAAAAAATTAAACTTTAATTTGCGGTCTTTCACCATGATCGAGTGTTTATTGTAGTGAAATGGTGCTTATTTGCAAGAACCTTACAACAAATTCTTTAAATTATGCCATATACATGCCACCGTTGACGTGCAAAGTCTGCCCTGTGATGTATTGCGCACCTTCGGATGCTAAAAATAATGCAGCTGCAGCAATATCAGCAGGTTGCCCTAGTGTTTGCGCAGGAACCTGATTTATGATCGCTTGTTTTTGAGCCTCGGTCATTTTATCGGTCATATCAGTTTGAATAAATCCAGGTGCAATTACATTCACCGTGATACCGCGTGAGGCGATCTCATGCGCAAGTGACTTGGAGAAACCAATGACACCTGCTTTGCTTGCACAGTAATTTACCTGGCCTGGATTGCCTGCCAAGCCAACAACTGAGCCAATGGTTATGATGCGTCCCCAGCGTTTTTTCATCATTGTACGTAAACAAGCTTTGGAGATGTTAAAAACCGAGTCTAGATTGGTGTGGATAACATCAAGCCAATCTTGTTCTGACATGCGCATTGCTAAATTATCTTTTGTAATGCCTGCATTATTAATTAATATATCTGGTAAGCCGGTATTATCTTTCATCCAGGCAAATACCGTTTCAATACTTTTATTGTCGCTGACATCAAGTTTAAGGCCAAAGCCTTTGCCAATAGATTGTAGTGTCTTTGCGATGTTTTGTGCGCCATTTTCAGAGGTGGCGGTGCCGATAACCGTTGCACCTTTTTGTGCAAATTGTTTGGCAATTTCAGCACCAATGCCGCGGCTTGCGCCTGTAACAAAAACGATTTTATTCTCAAAATCCATAAGAACTCCTAAGCAATTTGTTGTGATTTTAATTTTTCTAGCGCGCTGACATCAGCGCTGTCAAAATAGTTCATGGCTTTTGTGATGCGCTTATTCATTGTTGTAAGCACTTTGCCTGCGCCGCATTCAATAACGGTCTCAATACCCTTTTCAGCCATTTTTTCAATGGTTTGCGTCCACAATACAGGGGAGTACAGCTGCTTTGTGAGCGCTTCTTTTATTTTTTGAGGGTCTTTATGACTTTTGACATCAAAATTATGTAAGACTTGTATTTTGGGTGTTTTAAAGGGAATTTTATCTAAAGCTTGTGCAAATTTTTGAGCTGCCTCTTTCATTAAAGAGCAGTGAGAGGGGACGCTAACAGGTAATAATTGCGCACGTTTGGCACCTTTTTCTTTGGCAAGTGCACAGGCTTTTTCAACGGCTTCTTTTTGCCCTGAAATAACAACCTGACCGTGCGCGTTAAAGTTAGCAGCCTCAACAATGCCAACATCCTGTGCAGCTTTGCAGCATTCGATGACATCTTCATTGCTAAGCGCTAAAATAGCGCTCATCGCGCAGGCTTTATCAGTAACAGCTGACTGCATGAGCTGCCCACGTAAATGAACAAGTTTAAGTGCATCTTCAAAATCAAGTGCATTGGCACACACAAGTGCAGAATACTCTCCGAGGCTATGACCAGCAAGCAGGCTTGCTTTTGGTGCTTCAGTCTGTTGAAATACATGCCATATTGCAATGCTCGCTGCTAATAATGCAGGTTGTGTGAATTCTGTTTGATTTAGTTTATCTTCATTATTTTGTATGATATCCCAAAGATCAAAGCCTAAAGTATCATTTGCTTGTTGGAAAGTGGATCGAACACAATCAAACTGTGCATAATAGTCTCCCAGCATGCCAAGCTTTTGAGAACCTTGGCCAGGAAATACAATGGCGGTTTTACTCATAATATTGTCCTTTTTTTGTTAAATAACAGCGATAAATCCACCCCAGACAAGCCCCGCGCCAAAAGCTTCAGTAAGGATTGTCTGGCCTTCTTTTATCATGTTGTTTTTAATGGCATAATCAAGTGCCAGCGGAATTGAAGCAGCAGAGGTGTTGCCGTGATCTTTTAAAGTGATAACAACCTTGGAAAGCGGCATGTTAAGTTTTTTGGCAATTGCATCTAAAATTCGGTAATTTGCCTGGTGTGGTACTAACCAGTCAATATCCTTTGGTGTAAGCTTCGCATTTTTAAGCAGATCTGTGACAAGTTGGCTTAAAGAAGATACAGCCTGTTTGAAGACCTTATTGCCTTCCATTGTCAAAAAAGCATCTTGAGTGTGCGTATCATAAAGCTTTTTAGCCAGTGGCGTTTTAATGTTTAAAATGTCTAAACCTTCGCCATTGGTATAAAGCGCAGATGAGATAATGCCAGGCGTATCACTTGCCGATAATATGACGGCACCTGCACCATCGCCAAATAAAACGCAAGTGGAACGATCACGCCAATTAAGGGTGCGTGACATTCGTTCTGAGGCAACAACAAGCACATTTTTTGCGCTGTTATTTTCTATGTATTGCTTTGCAACATCAACGGCATGTACAAAGCCACTGCATGCAGCACCAATATCAAAAGCAGGGCAGTTTGGTATCTTAAGGGTTTGTTGAAGTATTGATGCCGTAGAGGGCATCAAGTAATCTGCGGTACCCGTGGCAACGATAATTAAATCGACTTCTTTTGGCTTAATATCAGCGGCTTCAAATGCTTTTAATGCCGCTTGATGTGCCATGAATGTTGTAGTTTCGTTTTCACCAGCTAAATGTCTTTGTTTGATGCCGACACGTTGCATGATCCACTCATCAGAAGTATCAACAAGCTGCGCAAGCTCATCATTTGTGAGAATTTTTTCTGGCAAGTAACTGCCTGTGCCTGTTATTTTTGCAAACATAATGTAACCTTATGATTGTATAATATTTTCAAGTTGAGATTGGATTTTCTCTGGAATGTTATGCTCAATCTCTTTGATTGCTTCTAAAATAGCTGTTTCAAAGGCTTCAGGTGAGGCGCCACCGTGGCTTTTTATTACAATGCCTCGAAGACCAAGTAATGAGGCGCCGTTGTATTGGTTGACATTAAGTTTTTGCTTTAATTGCTTTAAAACAGGTGCGGCAAAAAGCATGCAGATCTTAGTCATCAGGTTTTTTGTGAAGCTGTCTTTTATCATATCCGATATGAGTTTAGCCGTGCCTTCAAGGGTTTTGAGTGCAACATTTCCTGTAAATCCATCACAGACAACAACATCTGCTTTGGCGGTAAGAATATCATTACCCTCAACATAACCAATATAGTTGATAGCATCGTACTGTTGTAACATTTTTGCGGCCTGTTTAATGCTATCTAAGCCTTTCATTTCTTCTTCGCCAATATTTAATAATGCTACAGATGGGTTTTCTTTGGCTTTTAAACTGCCAGCCAAAATTGACCCCATGATTGCAAACTGAAAAAGCTGCTCTGAAGAGCAATCAACGTTAGCACCCAGATCAAGCATGTAAACTGGGTTTATCGTTTTGGTTTTACGATCCAGTGAGGGAATAGCATAAACAATCGCAGGGCGGTCAATTTCAGGCAATGTTTTTAATACAAATTTTGAAGTAGCCATCAAGGCGCCCGTGTTACCGGCGCTAACACATGCATTGGCTTGTTTATCCTTAACCATATTAATCGCAATACGCATGGAAGAATCTTTCTTGTTGCGAAGCGCTAAGGCAGGGGATTCATCCATTGCGACAACTTGTGTGGTATGGTGAATCGATAAACGGTTTTGATCGTATTTATTATGGAATTTCTTTAATGCATGATGAATTTCATCAGCAACACCAACTAGTGTGATATGAAGGTTTGGCTGTTTTGCTAGGGCATTAACTGCTGCAGGCACAGTAGTTTTTAAGCCATGGTCGCCACCCATGGCATCAATGGCAATATTATAGGAATAATTTTGGCTCACAATCGTGCTGTAATTGCTTTATCGTGCCATCATTTTATTCATCATCGTCGTTAACAGCAACTACTTTCTTGCCTTTATAATAGCCGTTTGCTGATACGTGATGACGTAAGTGAACTTCACCTGTTGTTTTATCAGTTGATAATGAAGCCGCTGTTAAACCGTCGTGCGCACGACGCATGTCTCTTTTTGAGCGACTCTTTTTATTTTGTTGTACAGCCATGATCGGTCTCCTGTTTTATTTTTTTCTATCTTTATCAAATTTAAGCGTTTTTAATACAGCAAATGGATTGTCTTCTACCGTATCTTTTTGTGCGCTAGTTTTCAAAACGCCATAGTATGACGTATTTTGTTGGGTTTGACAATCTTTTCGTTCTTTTTTTGGAATCATTGGAATGGATAGAAGAATTTCCTCTTCGATCAATGCCTGTATATCCACAACTTCATTTTCATATACATAAGGTTCGTAACCCTCGGGGAAGTCTTTGAAAAAGCGATCATCAGTGACAAAGCCAAGCTTTAGTTCAACATTTATCGGATAATCAAAGGCCTCCAAACTTCTTTGGCATATAAGAACAACTTGACCTTTAAGCGCTGCATCAAGTAAAGGTTTATTATTAGCAGTATTAAACTGACCTTTCAGCGTAAAGTGATAACTTCCAGGAACAATACAGCTGTTAAGGGCTGACAGGTTTTGTAAGCTCATGCTTTCATCAAGTGTAAGCTTTGTTTTCGTTGCTGTGGTTAAGTTTACCTTTTTATTCTTTTGTGACAACATCGTTAAATTCTCTTTAAATTATCTTTTTTATGGTATACTTTGCGGTAATATTGCTAATATGATAATCAATCTAAAGGAGTATGCAAGATGAGTTTTAAGCTTGCACAGAAAATTGAGCTTAATCCTGTTCCAATGACGGGCAATAAGGATTTCATCCTAAGTGATTATGCCGGCAAAAATATTGTATTGTATTTTTATCCTAAAGACAGCACACCTGGGTGTACGAATGAAAGCATCGATTTTGCCAGCCATCACCAGCAGTTTTTAGATAACAATACTGTTATTTTTGGCGTTTCAAAAGATACCTTAAAATCGCATGAAAAATTCAAAGCAAAATACCAGATGCCTTTTGACTTAATTGCGGATACTGAAAAGTATTTATGTCAAGCATTTGATGTTTTAAAAGAGAAAAGCATGTTTGGCAAGAAATATATGGGGATTGAGCGCAGCACTTTTGTCATCGGTGGTAATGGTGTTTTGGTTGAGGCTTGGCGGAAAGTCAAGGTGTCAGGCCATGTTGAACAAATACTTCAATTTATAAAAAGCTTAAAATAAATACTAGGCAGCACCACCCAAACTGATTACACTGACAGCAAGTTGGCAAAAGAAGTACCAAAATGAATAAAACGTATCTCTTTTATGACCTTGAGACAACAGGTATTAATAAGTGCTTTGATCAAATTCTACAATTTGCAGCTATACGTACAGATGAGTCACTCAATGAGTTGGAGCGTCATGAATTTCTGGTGAAACTCAATCCTGATACCATTCCTACACCAAAAGCAAGTATCACGCATCATATTTCTATTGAAAAAGCAAATACAGGGATTTGTGAATATGAAGCAGTGAAAAAAATATTTCAGCTGATCAATACACCAAATACGATTAGTATTGGTTACAACACATTAGGGTTTGATGATGAGATGCTGCGGTTTTCCTTTTATAAAAACTTATTCCCTGCTTATGATCATCAATATAAAAATGGCTGCCAGCGTGCTGATTTATACCCTATTGTCAGCGCTTATTTTTTGTTTGCAGATGAGGTTTTAGATTGGCCTGTGAATGAGAAGCAAAAAGTCTCATTAAAGCTTGAGGATCTAAATAGCAAAAATAGCCTTTTTCTACAAGGCCGTGCACATGATGCAATGACGGATGTGGTCGTTACTGTTGAGCTTGCGAAAAGGTTGAAAAAGCATCATGAGAAGATGTGGGTGTACTTGATGCAAAAGTTTGACAAGGCAGAAGATCAAAAATCATTGTCTCTTTTAGATAAAGGCCTTGAGGTCGATGGTCAAAGCTATACGCAAGGGATAATGGTGTCAGGGAGTTTTGGCTACGATGCGCAGTTTATGGCGCCTGTAATCAACCTCGGGCAGCATTGGCATTATAAAAATCAATGGTGTTTTTTGCGCCTTGATAGTGAAAATTTGCCGCAAATTATGGCGGATAATCAGCCTGAGATGCTTTGGTCTATTAATAAAAAATGGGGTGATTTGCCTTTGTTGTTACCTGCAAAAAAGCGTTTTGCAGCAAAGCTCAGTGCACAAAGAATCAAGCTTATTCAAAGTAATAAGCAGTGGTTTCAGGAAAACCCGCATTTTTTTATCGAGGCAAGAGAGGCAATTTTAGATTATAAATATCCACAGATTGAAAATATTGATATAGATGCCGCACTTTATCAAGCTGGTTTTATGAACGCTGCACAACAAAAACTATGTGATCAATTTCATAAGTCTGATATAGCACAGAAAATCACTTTAATGCAGGAAATGCCAAGTGATTATTATCAGCGGGCATTAAGAGTTATTGGTCGGTTTGCATCTGAGTGTTTACCGCCAAAAATGCAGCAGGAGTTTCAACAGCATTTGGAGATGGTTGCGAATTTTGGCGATATGGATCGTGTAGTAGATTATAAAGGGCAGCCTCGTATCAGCTTGCCTGATGCATATGAGCAAATACAGCAGCTGCGTTTAGAATCCCACCTCACCGATGAGCAGAACTTTTTACTTGATGAGCTGGAAAACTATCTGTCTTCTTGATGAAGTTGGTAGGCTGGTCTGCTTAGAATTAACGAGATAATAGCAATAATAAAGATGATACACATTAAATAAGCAGGGGAAAGTTTGTCGTTGGTTTGATGCGTGAAGTAGGTGGCAATAGCTGGTGTTAACCCACCGAATATGGCAAATCCAACGTTATAGCAAAAGGCGACACCTGTGTATCGGACGTTGGTTGGAAATAAATGAACCAGATAGGCGCTAACGGTTCCGGCAACAAAACCAGATAGAATAGATATAATAATATAGGCGGGCATGAATGCGTGACCAGTTATAAGTGTATAGTAAAAATATAAACCCGCAGGTATTAAGAGTAAACTTGAAAAAAAGATAATAGGCTTTTGGCCAGTTTTATCAGAGATAAACCCACCAATGACACAAAAAACAGAAAAAATAGCCAGATTAGTAATCGTTGTATAGGCAATAGTGACGTGGCTGTAGTGTAAAAGTGACATATAGGCGGTAATATATAAGTAAAAAATACTGACAATTGCTGCTTGCGCACCAACGATGAAAATGCCTGAGATAGCATGTCGTGTGTGTTGTGTTAGTAAGTTTGCAATCGGTATACTATGACGCTTTTCTTCTTTTAAAAATATATCTGATTCTTGTAGGCGTTTTCTTAGAAAGTAGCTGATGATGGCAAGAATTCCACCGATAATAAAAGCAATACGCCAGGCCGTATGCTGATCGATGCTGCCTAGTAGTGCATGTACGACATCCGCCAAGAAAATGCCAAAGTTGATAAACATAAAAATCATGCCACAGGATAATCCAGGGTATTTTCTAACATGCTCACTGACAAAGGTTACTGCTCCTGGAATCTCGCCACCAATTGCAATGCCTTGAGCAAGGCGTAATAGAATAAAAAGAAGTGTTGCGGTAACGCCCCAAAGTGTATAGCTTGGCAATAAGCCGATTAATAAGGTTGAGATGGCCATAATGCTAATGGAGAGAATAAAAACACGTTTTCTACCATATTTATCACCAAAGTGGCTAAAGATTATGCCGCCAAAGGGTCTTGCAAGGTAGCCTATAGCAAAGGCAACAAATGCACCAAGCGTGCTTAACAGTGTTGAGGTGCTGGGGAAAAAGGTTTGTCCAATAACAACAGCAAAGGTGGCAAAAATGACAAAATCATAAAACTCTAAGGCCCCACCCAAGCTAGATAAGAGGATGGTTTGCCAATGTTTTTTATTCATAGAACGAATTCCTTAATGAAAGCTATTTTCTTTATACCACAGAACTTTTTTAAAGAAAACAGAAGCGATCATGGAATATCTATAGTGAGTCAGTTGTTATTTTAATGAGAGGTTATACCGCTTGATATGTTTATGCAAAAGTAATGAAATAAAAAAATAGATAATGCCTAAGGCAATACAGACCACGCCTAGCCAGATAAAATAATTCATATATATTGGCAAGCTTACCGTTGCTGGTAATTTCTCATTTGGCATTGCGACAAACTGTGCAATTTTTCCTGACAAAGCGCCACCTGCAGCTACGGCTAACATAAAAAATCCCATACCGAGTGTAACGATTTCTTTGCGAAAATAAATCGCAATTAATGAAAACCCAAGGGCTGCAACAAGCAGTTCAGCAAGTGCAGCAAAAAAGAAATATACAATCATCCAGTTGCCATTGATAAAACCAGCTTTAGCCGTATTTGCACATATGAAGTAAAGTGTGATAAAGCCAACGCCTGAAATAACGGTGCCAAATGCATATTTATTTGGGATGTTGAAATGTTTGTTCGGACATTTTGAATATATAATTGTTAAAACAGGGCTTAATATAATAAGCCAAATAGAGTCGAGTGATCCATAGGTTGCAGGTGATACATTAAGGCCAAGTAAGGTAAGTTTGACATTATGTTTTGCAAACAAAATCAATGTGGAAAACATTTGGTTATATACGATGAAATATACAATGGCTTCAATGACTAATAAAATGCCGATAATTTGCATAATTTTTTGATGAACATTATTAAGCTTTAAAGCATCACGTAGCATATACATAAACATGATAATGCAGAATATTATGATCAGATAAAATGAGATGTCATCGATCTGAAATAATAAGTAGCTTAGCACAATCTGGCATAATATAGCAGCACCCACACCTAAGACAACGCGTGGTTTAAGTGGCTTTTTATCATACTCGCCATTGATGCTTTTTAATAAGCTTATACGCAAGCGATAATTTAATAAAGCGATAATCATGCCTAATGTCGCCACCCAAAATGCACTTGAGTAGCCGGTATGCTTAGCGATGATTGGTGTAATTGCAATACCAAGAAAACTGCCAATATTGACACCCATGTAATAAATCGTGAAGGCTGAATGTGAATTCGAAGCGCTCTTGTTGAAAATCTTTGAAATAAGTGCGGTAGGTGTGGGCTTAAAAAGGCCATTGCCAACAATAATAAAAGACAAAGCCCATGAGATGCTACTTAATGAGTTTGATAGTGCTAATAGAATATAGCCGATAAGCAGTAAAATAGCACCTGTGGTAAGTGCGCGCTTAATGCCAAGGGCTTTATCAGCAATATAGCCCCCTAATGTTGGCGTCATATAAAGCAAAGCAGCAAAGACACCAAAAATTAAATAACCTTGAGATTCATTAAGGTGTTCAGCGGTAATAAAAAGCAAAAACAGGGATTGAAAGCTATAAAAAGCATATCTCTCCCATAACTCAACAAACCAGATAACCCCAAACTGACGTTTTTTTATTGATGTGCTCATGAAATAAGTTATATTTTTTTATTTAAAAAATAATCATGCCATAATTTGTCTGTTTGTAAACAATTTAAAAAAGTTTTCCTTTGTTGGCCACATGAAGCAATGAATATCTTAATTACTTCATGCGCTTTTAGCTTGTGTTGATGTTAAAATCAAATTTCTCTATATAGCTTGATATAAAGCGATTGTTTTATGGGTGCTGCATTTATACAATATCAGGCATTATAAGTTATTAAGTATGTAGATATTTAGCACATCAGTTGCTTGAGTTTAAATATTTGCCTGTTTTTTGTTAAGAGGAAATAGTAATTTATGTTGATCTGGCTGACAAATTGGCTAACGCAGTACGCAAGTTTTTTTCATGTTTTTGGTGACTATGTTACCATGCGCGCGTTAATGGCAGCGTTAAGCGCATTAGTTATAAGCCTTTTTATGGGTAAGCCCATTATTCGATGGCTGCAAAAAATGCAGATTGGACAAGTGGTGAGAGATGACGGGCCACAGTCGCATTTAAGCAAGACAAACACGCCAACGATGGGTGGGTGCTTGATTATATTTTCCATCACATTATCAGTACTGCTATGGGCAAAGCTTAATAGCTTATTTGTCTGGTTATTGTTGTTTGTGTTAATAGGATATGGAATGATTGGCTTTCTTGATGATTTTTTAAAGCTTGTATTAAAACATCCTAAGGGACTGCGTGCCAAGCATAAATACCTCTTGCAATCAGTACTTGCTATTGTTGCGGTGATATGGATTTTCTTAACTCTCAACCCCTATATGAATTTTAGCTTATCGATCCCTTTTAGTAAAAATTTAATGATACCCCTTGGTGGCTGGTTTTTTGTGCTAGGCTATTTTGTGATCGTTGGAAGCAGTAATGCGGTGAATTTAACCGATGGATTAGATGGTCTGGCGATTCTGCCTATTGTCTTGGTGGCAGCAGGATTAGGCGTATATGCTTATGTGACAACTAATAGTGTGTTTGCAACACATTTACTATTTAATTATATGCCAAACGTTGGCATTGAGGAATTGGTTGTATTTTGTTCGGCTATTTGCGGTGCTGGATTTGGGTTTTTATGGTTTAATGCCTATCCTGCCGAAGTGTTTATGGGAGATGTTGGTTCTTTAGCTTTAGGTGCGGTTTTGGGCACGATTGCCCTAGTCATTCGCCAGGAGCTTGTGTTTTTTATTATGGGATTTTTATTTGTGATGGAGACGGTGTCTGTGATTTTGCAGGTTGGCTCATACAAACTTACTAAAAAGCGTATTTTTAAGATGGCACCTTTGCATCACCATTTTGAATTAAAGGGCTGGCCTGAGACAAAAGTTGTTGTACGGTTTTGGATATTGACCATTATTTTTGTGCTCATTGGCCTTGCTGCTTTAAAGGTGAGGTAGGTTGTTAACATGAGAAAAGTTGCTACTGACAAGCTAAAATCATATTATTATCAAGGGCGCTTGATTCGCAAGGTCATTGTGGTGGGGCTTGGCATATCAGGACGGTCGGTTGTTGATTTCTTTGAGAAATACCAGGTGGAAATAGAGGTGTTTGACCAAAGCCAGACAATACCGATGCGACGATGTTATCAATACTTTGATGAGGTGAGGCTTGATGAATATGATTTGATTATTGTCTCACCTGGTATCCCTGTCAATCAGTCTCCTTTTAATAAACTTGACCAACATTGGGATAAAGTGGTTGGCGATGTTGAAATATTTGCCATGGAGGTGCTAAAAAATCCATATCAAAAGATAGTTGCTATTAGTGGCTCTAATGGTAAAAGTACAGCAGTTACACTATTGCATTACGTGTTAAACAAGTCAGGTATAAATGCGGCACTAGGTGGAAACATCGGTGTGCCAGCGTTGTCTTTACTTGATAAAGCAGTTGATGTGTATGTGCTTGAATTATCCAGCTTTCAAATTGACTTATTAAAACACGCCAAATTTACAGTGGCTTGCGTATTAAATATCTCGGATGATCATCTGGATCGTTACGAGCGTTTTGCTGATTATAAGGCATCGAAATATAAGCTTTTCTTGCATGCAGAATATCAAGTGGCAAATGCATACGATTGCTGGGCGGAGACATCAATGAATCTGCAGTATTTTAATGCGCCACTGGCCTATATTGATGCAAATCACCATCTTGTCTATAAAGGCCAATGTGTGCTATCGGCAAATACACTTTTATTGCAGGGTTATCATAATCTGGAAAACATACTGGCACTACTGTATATTATTGATAGTTTGTCGCTTTCAGTTGAGGGTTTATTGCCTTATTTTAAAGATTTCAAAGGGTTGCCGCATCGCTGCCAAGAGGTTGGAGTAATCAATGGTGTACGCTTTGTTAATGATTCAAAAGCGACCAACATTGGCGCGGTGATCGCTTCAGTTAAATCATTATCGGTAAGCGGCAATATTCTTTTGCTGCTTGGTGGCATGGCAAAAGGTGCAGATTTTTGTCTTTTAAAAGATGTGGTAAAGCATTATGTGAAAAAGGTGTTTATTTATGGTCAGGATCGTTTTTTAATTGAAAAAGCGCTAAAGTGTCAGGTAAATTATCAGGTGACAGAATCATTAACTCAGGCGTTTGATTCAGCTGTGTCTTATTCTGTTTTAGGTGATACTGTATTGTTAGCACCTGGATGTGCAAGTTTTGATGCTTTTTCAAGCTTTGCTGAACGTGGCAAATTCTTTGAGAGCTTAGTAAATAAACTAAAGGGTGGTTAAGTTGCTGTTTTTTCTGCGAAATTTGTTTAGCATGCGCAATGCAAAAAAAGTGCGTGTTCGTGCGGGTATTGAACTTGATATTGGGTTTGTTTTTATTATTTTAGCACTGCTTGCTTTTGGCTGGATCATGGTGACTTCAGCGTCAATGGTTGATGCGGCATATGATTATCATAACCCTTATTTTTATGTTATTCGTCAAGGCTTTTTTGTGCTATTAGGTTTGCTCACCATAGTGCTTGCACTATTGGTGCCAACAGATAATTATCAAAAACTCTATCGATTATGGCTAATTTTGGCTTTTGCACTACTTATTGCTGTATTAATTCCACATATTGGTCGTGAGGTTAATGGTTCACGACGTTGGATTCCTTTTTTGATTATTAATGTCCAAGTATCAGAAGTGGTAAAGCTTTGTGCGATTATGTATTTCTCTTGTTACCTTGTGCGCTTTGGGGATGTTGCTCGTAATACATTTAAAGGCGTTGCTAAACCATTGGTTATTTTAGCTGCTATGGCAGTTTTGCTATTAAAAGAGCCTGATTTTGGTGCTTGTGTTGTGATGTTTACCTGTGTGTTTGGTATTATGTTTATGGCAGGTGTTAAACTTCGCTGGTTTATTATTCTCATTGTATTAGGTGGTGTTGCGGCAACTTTTCTGGTTGTATTTGAACCTTATCGCCTGGCAAGATTAAATAGTTTTTTAGATCCTTGGGCTGATGCAAATAATACAGGATATCAGCTGGTGCAGGCGCTTATTTCATATGGACGAGGCGGCCGGTTTGGTGATGGCCTTGGTAGCGGGATTCAAAAGCAGTTCTTTTTGCCTGAGGCACATACGGATTTTATCGTTTCTGTGATTGCAGAAGAGCTGGGTGCTGTTGGTGTCATAATTCTATTAGCGATATATTCAGTGTTAATTTGGAAAGGGCTCAGAATTGCACGCTTTGCTGGCATGTTGAATCGGATGTTTCAAAGTTATGTCGCCTATGGTATTAGTTTTTGGATTGTATTTCAGGTAATTGTTAATATCGGTGTGAATATTGGCCTGCTTCCTACAAAAGGACTGACGCTACCATTGATTAGCTATGGTGGTAGTAGTTTATTGATTATCTGCTTTGCCTTGGGTATCTTGTTGCGTATAGATTTTGAGAACAAAGTACATGCCGATGAGATATCACCACGGTATGTTTATAAGCGTGTTTCATAAGTCCTATATAGCAAGCCAAATCATTTTAATAGCCGATAGCAGTAATAAACAAAGAAAAATAATTTTAAGCAGGCGATGTGGTGTTTTTGTTGACACCTTAGCCGCAATTTTAGCACAAAGCATGCTGGTAGGCGCTACACAGATAATTGCAGGTAGATATAAATAACCCAGCGTCCAGGGTGTTGTTATTGATGCAGTGAGTCCAGTGATAATAAAGCTTATGCTGCCGGTTAAGGCAATAATAAGTGTGAACATGCTGGAAGTACCAATGGCAATACGGATAGAATAGCCAAGGCTGTGGATATAAGGAATTGACATGATGCCACCACCAATGCCAAAAATGCCAGATTTAAAGCCGATTAAACTTCCCCAAAAAGCACTTTTACGCTTGGAGTTCCGTCTGGGTTTTTCAAGCTCATGATGCTTTTGAAGAACCATTTTTGCAAACATAGCAATGAGTAGTAAAGCAAATAAGATACTTAAAACACGGGGGTTTACAAATCGAGCAAGTGCTGCGCCAGCAATACTGGCAGTGATAATCCACGGGGCAAACATCTTTACAATATTAAGGTTAACTTCACGTTGACGAAGCTTGTGGGCAACTGAAGGTAAGGCGGTAAAAATCATTATTCCTAATGAGCTGCCTGCAGCAAATTGCATATAAGAATCACTCGTTGATGGAACTAAGTGAAAAACAAAGGCCAATACAGGGACAATAATAATACCGCCACCAATGCCTAAAAGCCCTGCTAGAAAGCCAGTAAAGCAGCCAGCGAAAATCAATAAAATCAATAGATAAATCATAGTTTTTCTGGTTAAATCACTTGAATAATTATGGTAAATGAAAGACAATACAAATCAATGTTTTTATGTAACTAATCAATTAACAATAACTGTTTTTTATTGCATGTGCCATTTTTATGATATGGCTTTTGTAATTAAGCAGTTTATCTAACTTAAAAAAGCAAAAGGGCTTAGAATGTTAAAGAATATAAAACCAGGTAAAGACGCACCTAACGATATTAACGTTGTCATTGAGATTCCTGCTAATAATGAGCCGGTGAAGTATGAGTTTGATAAAGATTCAAATATGTTGATTGTTGATCGCTTTATGTCCGCAACAATGCAGTATCCGTGTAATTATGGTTTTGTGCCTAATACCTTGTCAGAAGATGGGGATCCAGTTGATGTCTTAGTCGTGTCACCTGTTGATCTTCGTCCGGGTGTTATTATCAATTGTCGTCCTGTTGGTGTTTTAAAAATGACAGATGAATCAGGGGTTGATGCAAAAATTATTGCTGTGCCAACAGATAAATTAACAAAGGCGTATAGCCATGTTAAAGAAATTAACGATTTACCTGAGCTGTTGCTGGCGCAAATCAAGCATTTCTTTGAACATTATAAAGACCTGGAACCAAACAAGTGGGTCAAAGTTGATGGTTTTGCAGACGCAAATGCTGCTAAAGATGATATCAAGGCCAGTATTGCACGGTTTAAAGGTTAAGCATATGCCGCATTGTGTTATCTCACATTGTGCAGATTTATCTGCCGAGCAGACAAAGGCGCTGGTTTCAAAGGCGCATCAGGCAATGGTTGAATCAGAGCTTTTTAAAGAAAAAGCGATCAAAGTCCGCAGCCTTGTGTTTAACCAGATGCTAACAGGTGGTAGCAATCAAGCGCACGTGCATATTGAGGTGAAACTGCTTGCAGGTAGAACACAACTACAAAAGCAACATTTAGCAACGCTGTTAAAAAAAGCATGCCAATATAATGCTGTAGATATCAGTGTTGAAATCGTTGACCTTGCCAAAGCCTATTACAACTAATTTATTGTCTTGTCTGGTGACGTATTACATTAAAATTCTGAAAAATTTTCTGGTGTAAGCATCTGCTTTTTGTTATGCTTTGGAAACATTAATGATTTAATGTAACCCTTTAATTTCCATGTCAAATATTCAGAATAATCATACTAAATTTGTTTTTGTTACCGGTGGTGTTGTCTCCTCACTGGGCAAAGGGATTACCGCAGCTTCTCTGGCAACTTTATTAGAATGCCGTGGCTTAAATGTCACCTTGATGAAGCTTGATCCTTATATCAATATTGACCCAGGCACGATGAGTCCATTGCAGCATGGCGAAGTGTTTGTTACCGATGATGGTGCTGAAACAGATTTGGATTTAGGGCATTATGAGCGTTTTTTAAGAGTGAAAATGTCTCAGCGCAATAACTTTACCACAGGACGTGTGTATCAGGATGTAATCAAAAAAGAGCGCCGAGGCGATTATCTAGGGGGAACCATTCAGGTTATCCCACATATCACTGATGAAATTAAACATAAAGTATTGCAAGGCGTTGATGATAATACAGATGTTGCCATTGTTGAGATTGGCGGAACCGTTGGTGATATTGAGTCTTTACCTTTTTTAGAAGCAATACGTCAGTTATCACAAGAGCTCGGTAAAACGCGCAGTTTGTTTTTGCATTTAACGTTACTGCCTTATATTAAGGCTGCCGGGGAGCTTAAAACAAAACCAACGCAACACTCTGTCAAAGAGCTAAGAAGTATTGGGATTCAACCAGATATTCTGGTTTGTCGCTGTGAAGCGCCATTTAATGATGATGAAAAACGTAAGATTGCGCTTTTCACGAATGTGGCAGAGTCTGCTGTTTTTGCGGCTGAAGATGTTAAAAATATCTATCAGATTCCTCGAAAATATCATGATCAGGGCTTGGATATCTGTGTGGTCAGTCAGCTTGGTTTGCATGTTAAATCTGCTGATTTATCAGAGTGGGATAAAGTTGTTTATGAAATAGAAAATCCCAAACATGAAGTAACGATTGCGATGATCGGTAAGTATATTACCTTGACTGAGGCCTATAAATCTTTAAATGAAGCACTATTTCACGCAGGGATTCACACGCATAGCAAAGTAAATATTGAGTTTGTTGATTCTGAGGAAATTGAAAACGCCTTGCCAGAAGAAGTCATTGGCAAAGTTGATGGTATTTTAGTGCCTGGTGGTTTTGGTAGTCGCGGCGTTGAAGGAAAAATCAAAGCAATTCAATATGCCAGAGAAAATAAGATTCCCTTTTTGGGTATTTGTCTTGGCATGCAGCTTGCTGTGGTTGAGTATGCGCGCCATGTCTTGGGATTAACAGATGCCAACAGCACAGAGTTTTCATCAGAGACAATCCACCCTGTCGTTGGTTTAATCACTCAATGGCAAAGTGCTGAAGGTGAATATCAGCTTCGATCAGATCAGTCAGATTTGGGCGGGACAATGCGTTTGGGCGCGCAATGCTGCCATGTAAAAGAAGACACATTATCAAGAAAGGTCTATGGTCAAGCAGAAGTGTTTGAGCGTCATCGCCATCGTTATGAAGTCAATAATAATTATATAGCGCAATTGGAAAAAGCAGGGATGGTAATTTCTGGGAAATCTCAGGATTTGAAACTGGTTGAAATGGTAGAGATCCAATCTCATCCATGGTTTATTGCATGTCAGTTTCACCCGGAGTTTACCTCTACACCACGTGATGGTCATCGTTTATTTGAGGGTTTTGTGCAAGCCTGTCTGGCATATAAACAAAAATAGGCTATATAACCCTGTTAAAAAGCTAAGGCTTATATGCTAAGCTCAGTTATATTGCCGACATAGCTCAGATGGTAGAGCAACTGATTCGTAATCAGTAGGCCAGCAGTTCGACTCTGCTTGTCGGCACCATTATTCTGTATAGCCTGCGATATGCCTGGTGGTTTTGCTCTTAGTAACCTCATCTCGTTCTTTAAAAGTGCCAAAACAAAGATCACCAATATGGTTTGTAATTCCCCAGCAGTAATTTTCATTGTGAAAGTGATGGCGCATATGTGCGCGCTTTAGCTTTTGACCCACTTTTGTTTTTGGCTGGTAAGCAGGGATATGATGTGCCAGATGCATCCATTCATAAAAAAGATAATATAAGATCCCAAAGGTAAAAGCCACTAATGCTGTCGTGAAGCTTAGCGTTAATAAAGCAAAAAGCAGATAGGTCTGTATGAGGTGAATAATAATCGCAAGCCAGGGTGCAAATAAAAGGGTAAAATCCTGCGGTTCACGGTGATGGCCATGATGTAGCCGAATTTGAAAATCGCGAAACCAGCCTGGTTTTTTAGATAGTTTTGCATGAAGCAGGAATTTATGTGCATACCATTCATAAAAGGGTGCAATAATAATCGGAACGAAGATCCATAGAAAATGTTGCCATAATAGCCCCGTTGTAATTAGTGTGATCAGCAGTATACTAAAAAGTAAAATCAGTGTTTGTACTGTTTTGTGCTGTAAGTAGGGAATAAAAACCTGTTTCATCAAGTAAGTTGTGTTTTTCATTTTGCATGATTTTATCAATTAAGGCGTTAATAAGCCAGTATGTCATCGATGAATCTCCATACAGCAGTTGTCAAATTCGCATAACTCATGTACATTAGTTGAGTTTTTAAAGATACGGTTAATTTATAAAGGAGAAAACGATATGAGTGCGCCAAGCAAAGCTAAGGCAATCAAGCTGGACAATCCAGCCCAGAAAAAGGCTAGCCACCAGTCTGGAACCGAACTACACATAATGCAAGGTAACGAACATTATGAAGCTGTAGTAAGGGCGGTCTATCAGCCACAACGCAAGTGAAGGTATTGAGCCCCGTAATATATCATCGTCGCACCTGATCAAGGTTTTCATTTGCCTGAAATCAGCACTACGCAATACGTAAAGGCGAGTATGCGTGGAGGTGTCGGGGTCTGAGTCCGTAGCGGGTAGATGAACTGATTGCTTTGGAACTTGGGAGAACCTTGCTATTTCTGAATGCTTATCTTGGAGCCTAAAAAGCTAGAGATAAGCTTAGCAAGGTAGTCGGACTAGCTCATAGTAGAGGTGTAAATAGGGTAATGCCTA
>NZ_QLIT01000010.1 GCF_003574485.1 Facilibium subflavum | reverse complement strand
TTACAGTGTATCCTCTTTACCGTCATTAAAAATTCATAAATCTTTTCCCAAGCATTTCCATTTATGTGATAATGCATTTTGCAATCCTTTGTTGTTTTTCTCAAATATATTTCAAACCAAGGATTGCAACCTTGCAAATCATTTTTTAATTAAATCAACTTAATTTCACATCTTGTAGTTTTTTTGGTTCACAGAACCTTGTATATTGCACTTCCCACTGCGTATTATTCAGCTGGTCATCTCCTGGAGGACGCAGGGTATCGGTGATATGCTCAACAACCAAATCCAGTTTTTGTGTTGGCAGCACCTTTGTCACTTTGCAATTAAAATATGTATAATCTGGCACACTCCATTTACGTGCATTTTCTTGTAAGTATGAACATACTTGTTGATGTGTTATAAAAGATCTACTTTCTGCATAGGGTTTACTTTGGTTAAAAAAAATCATAATCTCTTTAGGCAGATTCGTTGCTAAACTTTTATATAACACACCCTCATCTGTCTCATGGTAATTCCAAAGTCCTGCTGTGCAGGGCTTTTTCTCAAAAACGGTAACGGCAAACCCTTGATCTTTTAAAATCTTTGCCGTAATCAGTCCAGAAGCCCCTGCACCAATCACAGCCACCGTTTTCTCTATCTGAAAATTATTGATTTTTCTCATATGGTTTTTACTGCTGATATACTGACGAGCATCTATTTTTTCGTTACAGAAATAGCAATAACATTACTATCTTCTTTGGTCGATGGCTTTGTATGTGCATTAATTTGTTGTATCAGTCTCACTTGTTCATATTAAAGATGATGCAATCACTTTACCATAAATAACAACGTCATTATCCTTTTGAAAGCTCTTGTCCAAGTTACCATGCAAAGGCAAAAAAATTCCATTTGCATTGATGTCCAAATACCTGCACAACATATTACCTGAATTTGTAGAAATAAAATAAGTTTCTCCACTTTCTAATAGTGCATCTTGCTGTATGTAGAGAAACGTACCTACCATATAAGCTGGTGACAACATATTGCTTGTTAATGTAACAATAAAATCAACCAGCGCATACTCTACCTTCTTTGTCACCACGTATTTAAGCACCTCGCTTTTAGGATAAGTCTCTATCGGATATACAGGTAAGCTTTTTAAACCAATTTTGCTCTTTTGTTCTTCATCAATTGAAAAAAGATATGTTATAGGGACACCAAAAAAAGAAGCAAGTTTATTAAGACTAAAAACCGTTGGGTTTCCTTCTCCTCGCCTTAGCTTTCGCAAACCGGCCTCAGACATGCCTGTATACAGCGCAATTTTGCTTATTTCTACTTTTTTAAGCGCAAGCAAATCATTAAACTTTCTTGAAATCGTCGCAATTACATCTTCATCTGACGCAAAGTTTTCTAAAAAAACGGTTTCCCTACTTAAGCTCATTATTATAATTTTGAAAATATAGTACTCAGCATGGGCACAGTCTATCATGGAAGATTTCAAATGAAAAGCGTTAGATTGCACTTGCAATTCACCGAGTTACATCAAACTAAAAAGCTATCTTATTCTATCATCATTTGACATTATGCTTAATGACACAGTCTTAAACACTCAATTCCATAGCGCTGAACATTAATGTTATATACGTCAAACACATAGCCACCCCTTCATTGATAATAAAAAGCGCATCTAGTGACCACTAAAAACACAACCTGGCAAAAAATTAATTTAAATCCAATTATTTTCAATTAATTTGCATAAACCCCATTGTAAAAATTGCTGTTATTTACTAAGCTTTCAACTGTTCCTCGCCGTACTTCCATATGCTCCCCTTAGTTTCTGGCGAGGAGCACCTTAATTCTTGAACCTTCCTTATCTACTTTTTTCTATTTTTCGTCCATCAATTTGCTTGATTTTCTGTGATGTTTCTACACACTTGCGTTACAATAACGCCAGCATTTTTGATATAAATTAATACAAGTTAAATAAAAATTAAAAAGGAAATTAAGATGAATCAGACCTTTTATCAGCATTTAAACAATGAAATCCAGGCGATTAAAGATGCAGGCACATATAAGGGTGAGCGCATTATCAACTCACCACAGTCCTCGGATATTACACTTCAAAACGGCGCGCACGTTATCAATTTTTGCGCGAATAACTACCTTGGTTTAGCCGATAACTCAAAGCTCATTGAAACGGCTAAAAAAGCGCTGGATCAATATGGCTATGGTGCAGCCTCTGTGCGTTTTATCTGTGGCACGCAAACACCACATCGGCAATTAGAAAATCTTATAAGTGAATACTTACAGATGGATGAAACAATCGTTTTCCCTTCTTGTTTTGACGCCAATGGTGGTGTGTTTGAATCGATTCTTACCCAGGAAGATGCCATTATCAGCGACCAGTTAAACCACGCCAGCATTATCGATGGGATTCGATTATGCAAGGCGATGCGCTTTCGCTATAAAAATAATGATATGGCAGATCTGGAAACACAATTAAAGACAGCTGATGAAAAAGGCGCGCGCTTTAAGCTTATCGTTACCGATGGTGTCTTCTCAATGGACGGTATTATTGCAAATCTTCAAAGTGTTTGTGAGCTCGCTGACAAATACAATGCCCTTGTTATGGTTGATGATTCACATGCAACGGGTTTTATCGGCGAGAAAGGCCGCGGCACACCAGATTTTTGTGGTGTTGGCAAGCGAGTTGATATTATCACTAGCACACTAGGTAAAGCATTAGGTGGTGCTTCAGGTGGGTTTGTTGCCGCAAGAGCACCAATTGCTGAGATGTTAAAACAAAAGGCGCGTCCTTATTTATTTTCAAATTCATTAGCACCAATGATTGCTGCGACTTCTATACAAGCGATTAAGATTGCTATCGATTCTGATACGCGCCGTATGCAATTACAAAAAAACCAGCAACAGTTCAGATCAGAAATGACTAAGGCGGGATTTGACTTAATTCCTGGAGAGCACCCTATTATCCCAGTAATGCTTTATGATGAGAAAAAAGCTGCCACAATGGCTGATAAATTATTACAAAAGGGAATTTATGTCATTGCCTTTTCATATCCTGTTGTACCAAAGGGGCTGGCGAGAATCCGTACACAAATGTCAGCAGCGCACACAGCTGAGCAAATTGATAAAACGGTTGCCGCCTTTATTGAGGTTGGCAAAGAAATGGGTGTGATTTAACATGACAAAGATGAAGGCTTTATCTAAATTAAAAGCAGAACCAGGTATCTGGATGACTGAGCTTGATCTCCCACAAGTTGGCCATAATGATGTCTTGATCAAGGTTAAAAAAACAGCTATCTGTGGCACCGATTTGCATATTTATTTATGGGATCAGTGGTCACAGCAAACCATTCCCGTGCCAATGGCAGTTGGGCATGAATTTGTTGGCGAGATAGTCGAGACCGGCTGTGAAGTCAAAGGTTTTAAACCAGGTGACCGTGTCTCTGGTGAGGGCCATATTACCTGTGGATTTTGTCGAAATTGCCGTGCAGGAAGACGCCACTTATGCCGAAATACCGTTGGTGTTGGTGTAAATCGCCAAGGCGCGTTTGCCGAGTATTTAAGCATTCCCGCTGAAAATGTATTTAAAGTACCTGATTATGTCAGTGATGATATCGCCAGCATTTTTGATCCGTTTGGTAATGCTGTACATACTGCATTATCTTTTAATTTAATCGGCGAAGATGTACTGATCACCGGCGCCGGCCCCATTGGTATTATGGCTGTTGCCATTGCCAGACATGTGGGTGCGAAACATATCATGATCACCGATGTTAATGACTACCGTTTAAACCTTGCCAAACAAATGGGTGCCGATATCGCATTAAATGTTAAAGATTGTCCTGACGCCAAAGCACAATCTGCCTTGATTCAGGCAAACATGAAAAAACTTGGCATGGAAGAGGGTTTTGATGTTGGCATGGAGATGTCTGGCAATCCAACCGCAATTGCTGATATGATCAAGACGATGAATAATGGTGGCAGTATTGCCATGCTTGGTATTGCAAATGGTAATATTTCGGTTGATTGGAATAATATCGTCTTTAAGGGACTACATCTTAAAGGTATTTATGGTCGCGAAATATATGAAACCTGGTATAAAATGGCCAGCATGGTTGGCAGTGGTTTGGATGTCTCCCCTGTCATTACGCATCACTTTGATATTGATGATTATCTTAAAGGTTTTGAATTAATGAAAACTGGTCAATGCGGTAAGGTGATTTTAAACTGGGTGTAATCCCATTTGCAAACTATCAAAATGCATCATATCGCTTTACCCATAAAAGAAAGAATCCCCCTTTTGCGCTGTTTGCATCCACTGCAAAAATGCATCTACATTATGCTCACCTTCTTTGGGTGCCCACTGTGCAAAATCCTTTTCAGGTGTTGGTTCAAATGGTCCGGGTTTTACTTCAAAAAATGCGGCCACCTCTGTCACAGGATAAAGTGTATGCCAGGTATTTGCTGGCATTTCAAACGCACAAACCTCACCTTCTGGCGATAGGATAAATGTATCAACAACACCCCCATCATCATTAAAAATCAAAACACAAATTTCCCCTTTTAATGCTAAAATTAACTCCCATTTTTGTTGATGGCGGTGTGGACGGATATACGTGCCCTTAGACAGACTAATACAAAGCCGATTTACCGGATCGCTTAACTGTTCATGCAGATTGTAATGGCTGCGTTTCCTGTTACTTTTTGCTGCTTGTTGCTGTAAATCCTGCAATAAAGCATTATCTAATTTTTTAATCACCTTATCCCTCTACTTATTACACGATATCTTGCAAAATATCCTTGGCACCTTTTTGAATCATTTGATCTGCCAAAGCTTTGCCAAGTTTAACGGGATCACTGCCACGAAGGCTTTGTCTTAATACACGTTGACCGTTGCTTGTCGCAACCATTGCTTCTAAATGAAGAATACCTTCACTATCTTTTTCTGCAAAAGCTGCAATTGGTGCATGACAGCCACCTTGTAAGGCCTCATTAAAACTTCGCTCGGCCATCGCACAAGCCAAGCTATTTGGATTATTTAAACCATTTAACAGCTGTCTTAATGGATCATTCTGTGCGAATACTTCGGCCACAACAATACCCTGACCAACAGCCGGCAGACAAATCTCTTTTGGCAATACTTGCTGTATTCTTTTATCTAATCCCAGGCGGATAAGACCAGCTGCCGCTAAGATAACAGCATCATATTCCCCTTGATCTAATTTTTTAAGCCGCGTGTTGACATTACCGCGCAAGTCTTTAACGATCAAATCTGGTCGATGCGCTAGTATCTGCGCCTTACGCCGCAGACTTGATGTACCAATAACAGATGCTTTTGGCAAATCATCCAGCTGTTGATAATGATTGCTGACAAATGCATCATAGGGATTCTCACGCGTAAAGAACCCTGCTAAAACAAACCCGTCTGGCAGTTCATATGGCACATCTTTTAGTGAATGAACAGCTAAATGCGCCTGTCCTTGTTCAATAGCAATTTCAAGCTCTTTCATAAATAAAGCCTTGCCACCAACTTTGTTTAAGGGTTTATCTAAAATAATATCCCCTTTGGTTTTCATCGTTAAAATCTGACAATCTTGTCCTGTTTGTTTTTGAATCAACCCTTGCACATAACGGCTTTGCCACAAAGCCAATTGGCTTTCACGACTGGCGATGATGATTGTATTTTTCATTGGTTTGGCGCAACTTGATGTTGTTGGATAAAATCGCTGATCATTTGAATTTCTTCCATACAAACACTATGCTCCATTGGATACTGATGCCATTGCACCTTAAAGCCTTCTTGTGCTAGTGTCTCTTTTAGCAGCAAACCTGCTTTTATTGGCACAACATGATCAAACTGGCCATGGGCAATGACAAAATCTGTGTATTTATTTGCATTGGTTTTTTTTGTTATAAAGTAATCCCAATCCGGCAGATACGTCGATAATAAAATAACCCCAGCAAATGTATACGGTAATGTTAATGCGCTTATTGCAGCAACAGCACCACCTTGTGAAAACCCGGCTAAGATAATATTTTTACTGTCAATGCCTTTAGCAATTTGTGCCTGTACGATTTGATCAATACGTCTAACTGAGTCTTCAATACCTTGGGTATCAACATCACGCTTGATATCATCCATGCGTTTGATGTCATACCATGCACGCATCTGTATACCCATGTTAATCGTAACTGGCTGGATTGGCGCATGTGGGAAAATAAAACGCACACCATGGCAATCTGATAAATTTAACTGTGGTACAACAGCCTCAAAATCATGTCCATCTGCACCTAAGCCGTGAAGCCATATCACACAGGATTTGGCTTGTGATTTTGGTTCAATAATAACACTATCTTGCATTTGCTTTTCTCTTTGAGATATAAAAAATATCCCTATTATGAAATACATTAAACTTGAATGCCAGCAACATTCATGGCAAATTATGTACAGTTAAACAAAAAGGAGCAAAATATGTTCGCGTTAATCGTTATTATCGTGATTGTTGCATTGATTTTCGGTTATGTGTTAATGACTTACAATAGTCTTATTGCTGAAATTGAGGCGGTAAA
Source organism: Facilibium subflavum (assembly GCF_003574485.1). Lineage (GTDB taxonomy): Bacteria > Pseudomonadota > Gammaproteobacteria > Francisellales > Francisellaceae > Facilibium > Facilibium subflavum. Next base: position 11,010 of record NZ_QLIT01000010.1, on the reverse strand, counting down.
CAACTCAGAAAAACAAATCGATGTGCAACTGGATCGACGTGCAAAAGTTTTTGATTCATTAATCAATGTCGTCAGAAAGTATATGGATTATGAAAAAACCGTACTCAAAGATGTCACTGACTTACGAACCCAAGCCAATAAAGCAAAGGTGCAAGGCGATGTCCAAACACGCATGGCGGCTGAAAATGAAATCTCTAAAATCGCCGGTGGCATTAATGTTCAATTTGAAAATTATCCCGATTTAAAAGCCAACCAGAATGTAATGCAATTGCAAGAAGAGATTACTTCAACAGAAAATAAACTTGCCTTTGCCAAGCAAGCATTTAACGATGGGATTGAGAAATATAATGCCCATAAAAAGTCAATGATTGCCAGCATGGTTGTCGGTTTATTTAAGAGCAAACTTGATAAGGACTTTATCTACTGGCAAGTAAGCGATGAAAAAAGGCAGTCGCTTGAAGATGCACGTGTTGAGCTTTAACAGGCAATATGATGTTAGATATCAACAGTGTTGACTGGCGTGAAGTTGTCAAAAAAAATACGCGAAAATCATATATTGTTATCGCCCTTTTTTTGATTATTTTCTTTGCCTTAGGCTTTTTTATCGACCTTATCTGGCGCTATGGCCAGTTAAGCAGTTTCTATCCGCAATATAATATTTCTCTAAGCGCGGTTGCTCATGCGCTTATAAGCTTTCAAATCACGCCTTGGGCGGTGATTATTTCAACGGGGCTTGCATTAATCTGGCTATTATTGACATTTAGCTATTACGATAAAATCATGCTTGCCGGAACCCAATATCGTGAAATTCAACCCAATGACCCAGATCCGCTTTGCCAGAGAATTTATAATATTGTTGAGGAAATGAAAATCGCGGCAAATATGCCCTATATGCCTAAGGTTTACTTAATTGAAGCAAACTATATGAATGCTTTTGCGTCAGGGTTTTCAGAGAAATCATCGATGGTAGCGGTAACTCGCACACTGGCTGAGCGATTAAGTCGAGATGAGCTTCAAGCTGTAATGGCACATGAGTTAACCCATATTCGAAACCAGGATATAAAGTTGAATCTTTTTACCGTTGTACTATCGAATATGCTGATGTTTATGATCGAATTCTTATTCTGGTCAGTCTTATTCAGCGGTGGTAACCGTAGTCGTCGCGAGGGAAATAATAATGTCATGGCAATCATTTTTATGGTCGTGATGCTGCTGCGCTTTATCTTACCAATTATAACTGGCCTTATGATGCTGTTTTTAAGCCGAACACGTGAATATATGGCCGATGCCGGTGCCGTTGAGCTTATGCGTGATAACAGGCCCATGGCAAATGCCTTGATCAAGATTAGCAATAATCACCAGGATCCACAAACAGCACAAGCCTATCGCCAAACAGCAAATGAGCGCATGCGCCGGGCATCTTATCTTTATGATCCTGCCAGCGCTAAATTTTCAGGCAATGGTGTTGATGATCTTTTCTCTACGCACCCAAGTCTAAAAAAGCGCTTAAAATCTATCGGTGCATCGATTCGGGATTGATTAGTCCTTTGATGCATTTTCTTTATTATTACCAAGCCATTGATATCGATCTCTTGATTCTGATATTGCCTCAATAATTTCATTTTTATCTACCGATTTTAAATTTATACCCTTTACCTTATCAAAAGGTGAAGAAGTTTTTTTACTCGGCATGATGGTGAATTCATCACCTTTCTTATTGTACACCCCATCTTTTTTTGCCCTTTTAAGCGCTTCTGCCAAATGTGCCCGAAATTCTGTCGTAATATATGCTTTCATTTAATGCACCCATATTGTTTTTATCCCATCTTTTTCTGATACCTCTGCCAAACGCTTATCAAGCGTTGTGAGTGTCGCTTTTTGTGCTTTAGCACATTGCATCATATAAGCGTCATATGTACAGAAAAAATTTGAACCTATGAATACCAAACTTTAGTTTATGATGCTGATAAAAAATTATTATTTCTTACTATCATTTCCCCATCTTATACTGATCTACGATAACATAAAGCGCTAAAAATATCATTTTATGTTATCAGTCGTATATATTTCAATCACAAAAGGAGAAAAATATGAAATTAAAAGGATATGCACTAGGGTTTGCATTAGTATCATTAATAAATTTTGCGCATGCTAACACATACTTTACTCTTAATAACAACCTATCAACTCCTGTTACATTACATGTATCAGAGTATTGTGTTTCTAATGCCACCCCTCCATTTGCTGATGGCGGAAGCATTAATATTACTTTTAAAAAAACTTTTCAGTATAATTGGGCTTCCAGACGTTACTGCCCAGGTGTCAATGGCTGGCTGAAGGTATCTTTAGAATATAAAGGTGGAAAAACTTTAAGTATATTTAATGATTATGAGAGTAGTTCATATAAGTATGAAAACATAGGCACATCTGAAACACTATGGTCTTACGATAAATCAAAAAGCATTCATTTTGTATTAAGCAAAGCTACAGGAGATAATAATTACACCGTAACAGTCAATCCTATATAAATAGCTGACCTATTGAGTAGCAGCTGTTATAGTCTAACAAACAATTTAAGCTACAAAATTTCTGAAAGTGTATAACTTCACAAATTAACATTTGCAGTTTGCTGCTAATAGTGATAGGTTAATCCTAACAAGTGTCAATTATGTAGGACAAAGTAATGCGAGAAAGTCGCTACAACTGTTTAGATTTCAATCAGATTATACTAACTGACTTACTTGCTATTGCCCTACGACTGCTCCGCCTGTAGGCGGTATCTTATTTATTTCCCAATTTTCCTCTTTCTATGCTTTTAATAAGACAGCATAGTAATTGCTTATATACAACCGACTAACCTTTGGAGAAAAAAGTGTCTGGAGAACAACAATATATTTGGCAAAATGGCGCCCTCAAACCAAGAGATCAAGCCGTTACACACGTAATGTCACATGGCCTTCATTATGGAACAGGTGTCTTTGAAGGTATTCGTGCCTATAAAACAAAAAAAGGTACAGCCATTTTGCAACTAAAAGCACATATGGATCGTTTTCTGTATTCCATGAATGCCATTGGCATGCAATCCCCTTATAGTGTTGATGAACTTTGTCAGGCAGTGATTGAGACCATACAAAAAAATCAACATCAATCCTGCTATATCCGCCCATTGGCCTATTATGGTGATGCAGGCAGTGTTCGTGTATTGCCACAAGATAATCATCCAATCGATATTATTATTGCCTGCTTACCCATGGGACGCTACCTTGATGCTGACAGTGTTGATGTGATGACCAGCCAATATATTCGTATACATCCTAAATCAACCATCTGTGATGCCAAGATTTCAGGACATTATATCAACAGTATGTTAGCAACCATGGCTTGTCAAGGCACACATTATCATGAAGCGCTTTTATTAGATGCTGATGGATTTGTTGCAGAAGGTGCCGCGCAAAATATTTTTATCGTTAAAGATGGAAAGCTTATCACCACACCACTTGGAACAATATTAGATGGTATTACTCGCCGCCTTGTTATCGATATTGCGCAAAAGCTTGATATCCCAGTGGTTGAGCAATATTTCACCCCCGATGAGGTTATTAAAGCTGATGAGGCATTTTTTAGTGGGACGGCAGCAGAGATTACACCGATTAAAAGCCTGGATGATCAACAGATTAATCAACATGGTAAAGTCGGTGCTATTACAAAAGATATCATGCAGTATTTCAATAAAATCACAAATGGTGATATTGATCATGGCTTTATGACCTATATCAGCCAGGAAGTTATTGCATCATAAAACAATATAAATAAATAGGAGGAAGGACAATGCATGCGAAAAAAATTTTTATTTTTGATACGACCTTACGCGATGGGCAACAATCCCCAGGTGCGGGAATGCGTTTTGAGGATAATATCCGCTATGCAGATTATGCGGATAAATTAAATATTGATGTATTAGAAGCAGGCTTTCCTTCGGCAAGCCAAACAGATTTTAAAATCGTCAATTTTATTGCTGAACGTATGGCAAAAAAAGGTTCAAACATGACGATTGCCGGATTATGTCAGCTGCGAGAAGCACAAGTGATTAAAACTATGCAGGCACTTGAGCCTGCTTTGGCAGCCAAAAAGGCTCGCGTTCATGTCTATTTACCCGTAGACCCAAACCTTGCTCAGGCGAGTTTAGGCCGTAAAAATGACCAAGATAATAATATTGCTGAAGTCTATCGCTTGATAAAAATAGCAACTGATAAGGGCTTTGAAGTCGAATTCAGTGCTGAAGGCTATTCGCGCTTGGGCGATGGCTTTGATTATGTCACAGAATTATTTAAATCTGCAGTGCATGCCGGTGCAAGTGTTATTAACTGTCCAGACACAATCGGTGGCGCTTGTGCACGTGAAGGCGATCATTATTTTGTGCATAACATGAACAAACATGCCAAAATTATTCACGACACCTTCCCGGATAAAGATATTATCTGGTCGGCACACTGTCACAATGATTTTGGCTTGGCATTGGAGAATTCAATGAATGCTGTTTTTGCTGGCCCTGCCCGTCAAATTGAAGCCTGTATCAATGGTGTAGGTGAAAGAGCAGGAAATGCCGCCCTTGAGCAATGTGTCATGTATATCGATGCCTTTGGGAATCAGCCAGAAGCACATTATTATACTGATATTAATATTGAAGGCCTAAAAGAGGTTTCTGATTTTATTGCAAAGAAAATGCTGCCCAAACAGCCTCACTCGCCGATTGTTGGACTTAATGCAACACGACATACCTCAGGTGGACACACCAACGCCATCTTGAAAAATCCGCTGGCTTATCAACCATTTGATCCAAAATCCATTGGCAGTGAAGTCTCTTTTGTCTTTGGCCCTTTATCAGGTGGCAATCATGCCAAGAAAATCATTGAAGAATTTGGCTATGTTTGTCATGAAAACGAAAAAGCACAGATTGCGCAGCAAATTAAAGATTATTATCATGATCGGCGCAAAGGCATCACTGATCTTGAACTACTTAAAGCTTATAAGCATATTCGCGCACCGATTAAACCTGACAATATTGCTTATGGGAAATCTGAGCAGGGAAATACTTACATCCATATTAAAGGACAATTTTTTGAAAAAGATAACATACATGTGGATATATCAGGGAAAAACTCAGCCTTAGCCGCACTTGTTGAAGCAACAAAAGCCTATTTCCCCGGGATTGAAGTTAAAGATTATTATGCAAAGTCTTTAACAGAATCTGGCATCGACTCAAATGCACAGGCGACGATTGTGATTACTGCCGATGGCCAAGGTGAATACAAAGGTATTGCAAAAGACAGTGATATTGAGGTCTCGGCTTTAAAGGCATTTATTGAGGCCATTAATCAGATGTATGTTGAAAAGCATTATCGGATCGAAACGCGAACTGCACAGACACAGGAGAATGCTTATGCCTAAAAACATTATTGATAAAATATGGGATAAGCATGTTGTTGAGAGTAAAAAAGGGTTTCCTGATATATTATATATCGATCGAATGTTAATGCATGAAGTCACCTCAGCACAAGCTTTTGATAAGCTTCGTAGGTTGAATTTGCCTATTAATGATAAAAGTTCTCTTTTAGCGACGGTTGACCATAGTATCTCAACCTCACCAATTGACCGAACTAAAATGTATGATAAGCAAGCCAAAGCGCAGGTAGAAACACTACGCAAAAATGTCAAAGACTTTGATATTGACTTTTATGATTTTGATAGCCAATATCAAGGTATTGTACATGTGATTGGCCCAGAGCTTGGCTTCACGCTTCCTGGACAAACCATGGTTTGTGGTGATTCTCATACGGCAACACATGGTGCTTTTGGCACACTTGCTTTTGGTGTTGGTACCTCTGAGGTAGGACATGTACTAGCCACAAACTGTATTTTGCAATATCGTCCTAAAACGATGAAGGTTCACTTTTCTGGCACACCCGGTAAATATGCCACAGCAAAAGACATCATTATGAAGCTTATTGCAACGATTGGCATTGGTGGTGCTGCTGGATATGTTATTGAATACACAGGAAAAGTCATTGAATCAATGTCGATAGAAGCCCGCATGACACTTTGTAATATGTCAATTGAGTGTGGTGCACGTGCAGGCCTTATTGCACCAGATCAAATTACCTTTGATTATCTTAAAGGGAAAAAATATGCCCCTAAGGAGAAAAATTGGCATGAGGCGATTAAGCAATGGCAAACCCTAAAAACAGACGAGGGGGCCTCTTTTGATAAAGAAATCATCATTGAAATCGACAACTTACAACCAATGGTTACTTGGGGCATAAACCCACAGCATGCCATTGAGATCAATCAAAGTGTGCCAACGTTACAACAAATTCCAAACGCACAGCAAAAGCTTGTTGAACAGGCTTATCAATACACTCAATTCTTACCTGGTGAGCCTGTTGCTGGTAAACCGATTCAATGGGCATTTGTTGGAAGTTGCACCAATGGGAGAATTGAGGATTTACGCCGTGCGGCTCACGTGCTTAAAAACAGGCATATTGCTGATCACGTTACAATGTATGTTGTGCCAGGTTCTGAAGGTGTACGTAAGCAGGCAATCGATGAAGGATTAGATAAAATTTTCATTCAGGCTGGTGCTCAGTTTCGTATGCCTGGCTGTTCGATGTGCCTTGCTATGAATGATGATAAAGTCCCTCAAGGCGCACGTTGTATCAGCACATCAAATCGCAACTTTATTGGCAGGCAAGGAACCGGCAGCATTACGCATTTAGCCTCGCCTGAAACCGTTGCTGCCAGTGCAATTAAAGGACAGATATGCAGCTATCAAATGTTACTTGAGGAGGTTTGTTATGAAACCATTTAAAACAATTACGGCTAAAGCTATTCCAATGTGGGTTGGCGACATCGACACTGATATGATTATCCCGGCGCAATTTCTAACACAAACAACAACTAATGGTTATGGTGAAAATCTGTTTAAACGCTTAAAAGAAGCCGATCCAGAATTTGTCTTCAATCAACTTTGTTTTAAAGATGCACGTATCTTACTTGCCGGTAGCAATTTTGGCTGTGGTTCATCAAGAGAGCATGCAGTCTGGGCATTACAACAAGCAGGTATTGATGTGATTATTGCGCCGTCATTCTCAGATATTTTCTTTAATAATGCGGCTAAAAATGGCTTGTTATTAATTGAACTTCCTGCTGATATTACCCAGACCCTTTGTGAGCATGCACGACAAGGCATGCTGGATCTCACCGTTGATCTTGAAAACAACACCGTGACTGACTCAAGACAGGCGTATTTATTTGATTATGATCCATTTCGCCGTGAATGTTTGTTAAAAGGGCAAGATGATATGGCTTATCTATTAGCGCACAAAGATAAAATTTGTGCCTTTGAACAACAACGTTTAAGGAGCGCATAAAATGAAAAAAATAATTGCTGTTTTACCTGGCGATGGGATTGGCCCAGAGGTCATGTCAGCATCATTAGAAGTGCTTGAAACCATTAATGAACGATATAACCATCAATTTATCTTTCAACATGCAGCCATCGGTGGTGCTGCATTTGATATATATGGCAAACATTGTCCTCATGAAACACTTGAAATTTGCCAGCAGTCAGATGCTATCTTATTTGGCTGTGTTGGTGGACCAGTTGATGCACAAGATGATCCCAAATGGCAAGGTTGTGAGGCCAACAGTATTTTAGCTTTACGAAAAGCATTTAATTTTGGTGTAAATATCCGCCCGATTAAGATGTTTAATGCCTTACAAGAAAATAGCCCACTTAAAAACAATCGAATTGGGCAAGGTGCGGACATAGAAATATTTCGCGAGCTTTCTGGTGATATTTATTTTGGTGAGCATCGTCGTTTTGAAGATGAAAATGGTGTGAAACATGCCAGTGATACGGCTGAATATGATGAAAATACCATTGCGCATATTGTCGAGAAAGCCTTTATCGGCGCGCAAAAGAGAAATAAAGTGCTCACTTCCGTTGATAAAGCCAATGTATTAGATACTTCCCGCTTATGGCGTGAGGTTGTAAAAGCACAGGAAAAAAACTTCCCCGATGTCAAAGTCAATCATATGTATGTCGATAACTGCGCTATGCAACTTGTTTTAAATCCAGCGCAATTTGATGTGATTGTCACGGCTAATTTATTTGGTGATATCTTATCAGATCTGGCCTCTGTTTTACCTGGCTCCATTGGGCTTATCCCTTCTGCTAGTTTAAATAAACAAGGCTTTGGTCTCTATGAACCAGCCGGTGGCTCTGCTTTTGATATCCAAGGCAAAAATGTTGCCAATCCAATTGCACAGATTCTCTCAGCAAGCTTGATGCTTTCTTACTCTTTTGGCCTGCACCAGGAGGCCAAAGCAATTCAGGATGCCATTGAGGCTGTGCTAAAAAAAGGCGTCAAAACAGCTGATCTTTGCACAGTCGATGAAACACCAGTAACAACCACACAAATAACACAGGCAATCGTTCAAGAAATAAAGGCCATTTGTATCGCGTAAAACTTACTGAAATTTTGGCTGAGCAATAGTTTTCAGATTATACAAACAAACCATAAAGTTATATACCACAAGCATATGCTTAATCTATAATGAAAATCATTTCATCATAAAGTAATTACCATGCTGACATTTATCTTATTAATTATTCTTATCGCACTTGCTGGTGGTGTTATTTCCGGACTGTTTGGTGGCGGCTCTGGTATTATTTTTGTACCTGGATTTTTTGCTGTTCTGTCTTATTACTATCCCCACAATGATCACTTGATGCAGGTCGCTATTTCCACTTGCTTTGCCTCAAGCATTTTCATTGGCCTTTTTGCTTCCAAAAAGCAGATTAAATACGGTCATGTCCAGTCAACACCACTTAAGGCAACATTTGTATATATTTTAATTGGTGCCATCATTGGTGTTTATTTAATGACGCTGATTCCAAGTGCAAAGCTTAAACTATTTTTTGCAATTGTTCTTTTTTTAATTGCGGCATGGATGATTAAACGCTTATTCTCGCCCACAAAACAAGCAAATGTTGGTCAATTACAAAAAATCTTGTTAGCAGGTATTGCTGGGCTTTGCACAATGTTATCTGGAGTATCTGCATTTTTTGTGCCTTTTTTTATTCGCTATGGCTTGGCAATTAAAAATGCGATTGGTGCCTCTACGATTATTACGTTAAGCCTGTCGTTTTTGATGGGCATATTAACCATATTATTTGGGCTTTATGCGAATAATTTGCCTGCGTATAACTTAGGCTACCTAAACTTAAGCATCTTTTTAACTGCAATTATTCCAAGCATCATCGGAGCAATTATTGGCTCCAGGCTGACTTATGTATTACCGATGAGGCCGCTGCAATACATCTATATTGCCATGGTGATTATTGTTGCAGTTATTATGATTACCTAACGCCTGATCCAAATCTTGAATAATATCATCTGCATTCTCAGCACCAACACTTAAACGAATCAGATTATCTGGAATATTTGCCAATTGTCTTCCTTTATCACCTTGTTGTTGATGTGTTGAAATTGCAGGGATTGTGGCAATCGTTTTAACACGCCCTAAATCAGTTGCACAAAAGATTAACCGAAGGTTATTGATAACTTGCTTTGCTGCCTGCACCCCATCTTTAACACGAAATGACAACAAATGCCCATAACGTTTTTCTGGTTGATTATGTAAACTATTTTTTGCCGAATCTACCAATTCAAAGTACTTTTGCGCAAGTTGATATTGAGGATAATCCAAAAGCCCTGGATAAAGCACTTGCTCTACTTTAGGGTGACCTTGGAGAAACTGGGCAACTTTTAATGTATTTTGTGAGAAAGCATCAACCCGCATACGCAGCGTTCTAAGCTCTGATAAAACCAAAAATGCCTGCATAGGAGATAGACATGCGCCATTATCACGATTAGGCAGAAGCTTTAAATGTTGACAAAAATTAGCACTGACATCATCAGGTAAAAACCTGGCTGTAATGTTTTCTTTAGCGATAATTGCACCACCAATAACGCTGCCAGAGGCTGCGATAATCTTTGATAAGGAATGAATCACAATATCAGCACCAAATTGAAAAGGGCGTATTAATGCCGGTGTTGCCAAAGTTGCATCAACAATCAAAGGAATATTGTTAGCATGTGCTAATCCTGCCAGCATTTCAATATCACACATTGCCAGACCAGGATTAGAAGGCACCTCAATATAGATAAACCGCGTATTTTCATCGATTTGTGCTGCCCAGCTTTGCATCGGCGCATCTGGAGCAACCCAGCGCACTTGACGGTTTTTTTGTGCTTGTCTGATAGAAAACTGCTGAAAGCTCCCGCCATAAATCTGGGAAGAAGACACAAAGTTAGCGTGTGGGCTGTCGGCTAATAAAGCATCAGTAACCGTAGTAATCGCGGACATGCCAGAGCTTGTTACACAGCAGCCTGCCTCAACACCACAATCATAACTTTCTAATAGTGCCAAGGTCGACTCTAAATAGTAAAGCGTTGGGTTATGGATACGTGTATAACTCCAACTGGGAATTTCATAAGCCAGTGCTGCTTGCAGCTCATCGGCATGAGAGAATCCTTGTGCCGTTGACATAAACACAGGTTCAATTACTGATCCTTGATTTGCTAAAGCTTCATTTAAATCATACACGCCATGTGTAGCAATCGTGTCAAATGATTTATTTTTAATATATGCTTTAGCCTTATCTCGATTTGTTATTTGTGTTTGTAAGCGTTGTTGGTATTCCACTATATTTCCCTATGAACAAAAGCATTTCATAATAAACTAGCCTGAATTGCGCAAGCCGACAAGTCTATTATTTGCAATTCTTTATTTACAAGCTCCAGGTTTGTGATTATAAAAGAGATTAAAATATTCGTAAACTAGGTTCTGTGAACCAAAAAAACTACAAGATGTGAAATTAAGTTGATTTAATTTAATTAAAAAATGATTTGCAAGGTTGCAATCCTTGGTTTTAAATATATTTGA
>NZ_QLIT01000009.1 GCF_003574485.1 Facilibium subflavum | reverse complement strand
GAGATGTCTACTCGACAAACCAAATGAGGTGGTTAAAATAGGAAAAGCATACCAGGCATAATTCACACCAACAGGTGCCTGTGTTAATAAATTTTGCTGCACATGCGGAATAACAAATATAACAAGCCCGATAAAGCAAAGTGCTTTTAGCGTGAAAAACAATTTATTTAACTGATCAACCACCAAAGTACCCAAATAAACAACAATGCCTAACACCAGGGTAAATACCAAGGCTCCATGCCAATTTAGTGAGCGTGAAACAATATGAAAGACATATTGATCAACTAAACTCCCCCCCATGGAGATGTAAGCTGTTGTTAACGAGTAAAGCAACAACAGATACGCCACCCAGTTAACAACCTGACCCGAACGCCCTAATGTGTTTTTTGCCATGGTGTTAAGATCTGCCGATAATGGTTGGCGCACATTTACCTCAACGATTAACATCGCCGTTGCCAACATCACAAGCCATGTCACCAAAAGCAATATTACCGCGCCAAAAAAACCAACGGCTGCAACTGCATAAGGAATTCCAAGCATCCCAGCACCAATTGATGTTCCTGCAATGATTAATATACCACCGAGTTTTTTCATCGATGAAACATTTTGCTCAACCTGCTCCATTATCCCCTACATTCAAATCATTCATAACAACCGAACTGACATAATAACTATTTACTTTTCGTTATTCAAAGCTTTTCATTCACGTGCAAAAGTAAAATAATCAATAACACTTTGATTTACTTGCATTTAATTGACACGTTTGTATAATCCCTTGACAAAATTCAACGTAAAAACATAAGGGAAAATCATGGCTATCCAAAGAACACTTTCAATTATCAAACCTGACGCAGTACAAAAAAATGTTATCGGTGAAATTTACAGCCGATTTGAAAAAGCGGGCTTAAAAATTATTGCTGCAAAAATGGCACACTTATCCGAAAAAGAAGCAGGTGAGTTTTATGCAGTACATAAAGAACGTCCCTTTTTTAAAGATCTTGTTTCTTTTATGAGCTCAGGACCGGTTATGATTCAAGTACTTGAAGGTGACAACGCAATTGCTAAAAACCGTGAATTAATGGGTGCTACAAACCCTAAGGAAGCTGCCAGTGGCACAATTCGTGCCGATTTTGCACAAAGCATTGATGCAAATGCCGTTCATGGCTCAGATGCTGAAGATACTGCAAAAACTGAAATTGCTTATTTCTTTAGCGGTCTGGAGACCTGCCCACGTTAATTATAAATTTTACCAACAGGCTACATAATAACTACAAACTAATTAGCGGCCAATTGAAATGTAGTCAATTCCTTTTGCTGTTAAACGCGCTTTATCATATAAATTTCTCCCATCAAAAATAACAGGCCTGGCCATCTTCTTTTTGAGCACATCAAAATCAGGACTTCTAAAGCTCTGCCATTCAGTGACGACAAAAAGCGCATCTACACCCTGTAACGCTTCATAAGCACTTTCTACTAATTGGTAGCCTTCATTTGACTGATACACTTTAGCAAAACTTGTCATCGCCTCAGGGTCATAAGCATTTACTTTCACACCATGCTGCCATAGCTTTTCAATCAACACACGAGCAGGCGCTTCACGAATATCATCCGTATTTGGTTTAAAAGCCAAGCCCCACACAGCAACCGTTTTACCTTTGATATCACCATTAAAGTAATTAAAAAATTTCTCAAATAATACTTCTTTTTGATCATCATTCACATCATGCACGGCTTTTAGCATTCTTGCATCATAGCCATATTCCTTGGCAGTTTGTGATAATGCGCGAACATCCTTTGGAAAGCATGAACCACCATAACCACAACCTGCATAAATAAAATGATAACCAATGCGACGGTCCGCACCAATACCAACACGAATTTTTTCAATATCCGCACCCACACGCTCTGCAACTTGGCTCATTTCATTCATAAAGCTTATTTTTGTTGCCAGCATGGCATTGGCCACATATTTAGTCATCTCAGCCGAACGCACATCCATCACCATTACGCGATTTTGATTTGGATCAAATGGCGAGTACAACTGGCGCATGATATCGGCTGCTTTTTCCGAATTAGCACCAACGATAATACGATCTGGATGCATACAATCTGCAATTGCGTCACCTTCTTTGAGAAATTCAGGGTTTGACACCACATCAAAGTCTAACTGCTTACCCCGTTGTGCCAACACATTCAAAACGGTTTCGGTCACTTTATATTCAGTACCCACAGGCACCGTAGACTTATTGACAATAACTTTATAGTCATTCATGTTCTCAGCAATGGTTTTTGCCACCTGTAAAACATATTTCAAATCAGCCGAGCCATCTTCATCTGGTGGTGTACCAACAGCAATAAAAATCACCTCTGCATTTAAAATTGCGTCTTTGGGGTCAACACTAAATGTCAAACGCCCATCGTTTAGGTTTTTTCTAATAAGATCATCAAGGCCAGGTTCATAAATAGGCGAGATTCCCTGCTTTAAATCATTAATTTTCTTTGTATCAACATCGATACAACAGACATGATTTCCCATTGCCGCAAAACATGTTCCAGTCACTAACCCTACATAACCTGTACCAAAAATTGCTATTTTCATTGTGTCCTCAAAATATTCTTCCGCCAAAGAATGCTTTGACGGTTTCTACATCTTACTGCTTGCTATATATATCACAGTTTACAAGATACATAAACAGCTCTTGCAACTCCCCTTTAGTATTTTTAACTATACTTGACAAAACACAGAGCAAAAAATCAGTAAAGACATCATGAAAAACACCTTGATTACAGCCATTTTATTGCTGATTGCGACCTTTGGGATACAAACAAAAGCTGTGGCTTCACAAAAAAGTGCCGAAAAAGTGGTTGTTGGCGCTTATATTTCACATATTTACAATATAAACCTACAAAAAAAAACCGTCTCTGTGATTTTTTGGCTTTGGTTTATTTACCCCAATGAAGAATTTAATAATAATGTAATCGATATTATCAATGCTGAAAACAGCGTTATCATGTATCAAAATAAAGAACAATTAAGTAACGGTAGCACTTTAAAACAATATAAAATACGTGCTACATTATACCAGGACTGGGATTTCAAAGATTTTCCCTTTAGCACACAAAACATCGCGCTTATCATTGAAGACAGTGACTATCCTGCTGATAATTTGCAATTTACTGCTGATAATACGCATTCTGGTATCGATCATACAATCCCCGTAAGCGGTTGGCTTATTGGCTTGCACTTTTGGCAAATAAACAACTATCATTACGCAACAAGCTTTGGGCAACCAGAGCGTCATGGCACCAGCGAATACTCGCGTGCTACCTTTTCTGTACAGATTTCTCATAATAACATTCGCACTTTTATTCATATATTTGGTATGCTTTATCTTGCCTGCTTTCTCGTGCTTTGTATGTTCTTCGTGCCAATACCTGATATTAAAAGTCGTTTAGCACTTAACTCTGCAGCAATTTTTGCCGTGGTTGGCAGCAAAATTTCCACCGATGCGATCTTACCTCCTGCCTCAACCATTGGGCTTGTGGATAAGATACAACTTAGCACGCTTCTCTTTATGATCATCACCTTGATTGTGATGCTGTTGAATTATTATTTACACACCAAAAATAAAAGACTTGCGCATACGGTCAATGTAATTTTTGCTATCATTACCACAACGTTTATTATTACAGCCAATCTGTTCTTTATTTACAGCTAAGCCCCAAAAACCCGGCCACTTAAACGCACTATCTGAACCCCAAAAGAACTCACCTACTTACAGATTAAATTTTTTATTTTACAGCAATGTAACTGATTGACAAAAAAATAATTAAGGCGGAAAATAACAACGCAAACTTTAACATTTAATCTGAGGGGAGTAATACAGATGAAAAATGTTCAGACAAAAAACACACAATATCAAAGAATCGTTTATATGATCTGTCTGATCGGTGCATTAGGCGGTTTATTGTTTGGTCTTGATCAAGGATTTATTGCAAATTCATTATCAACCATTGACCACGTTTACACACTTAATATCTCCCAAGGGGAAAACTATTCCGCCGTGTTAGCCTGGGGCGGGATTCTTGGCGCATTATTAAGTGGACTTTTTGCTCGTACACTTGGTCGTAAAAAAGTACTGGTTTTAGCCGGCTTCTTATTTTCAGTTTTATCCTTTGTTTCAGCTTTATTACCACCACTTGCCATTTTGGTTGCTTGCCGCTTTGGCCTTGGCTTTGCTGTTGGGGTTGCTTCTTTTACTGTGCCCCTTTATCTGTCAGAAACCGCGCCAACTTCTATTCGCGGTGGCATGGCAACGCTTTTTCAATTAATGATCACCATCGGTATTTTCTTAATCGCGGCAACCAATGTGTTTATTGCGAAAATACTCGGGCATACAGAAATATCCCTACGTTTAATGTTTGCCGTTATTCTTATCTTTGCGTTTGTTATGTTCTTAGGCAGCTTATTCTTACCAGAAAGTCCAAGGTGGCTGATGCTTAAAGGCAAGCATGATAAGGCGCTTGATGTACTTAATAAAGTGCGCTCCAGTAAAGAGGAAATACAAAAAGAAGTCGCTGAGATCAAAGAAAGCATTGCGGTTAACCAAGGAAGTGGCGCGGCTATGCTTACCAAAGGCTTTTTTTGGAAAATACTGCTTGTTGGCGTTGTGCTTCAGATGTTCCAGCAGCTTGTTGGTATTAATATGATGATCTACTATGCGCCAACAATTTTTGGCTATGCAGGCATGACAGGGCTTATCGCATTATTAGCAATCCCAACCGTCAATATGCTATTTACTTTCCCTGCGGTAAAATGGATTGAAAAATGGGGTCGCAAAAAATTATTATACTTTGGTGCTGTCATCATGATGGTTTCGATGTTCTCAGCCGGCTTTGCCTTCCTGTCGATCCATGAAAGCGGCCCTAGCAGTATTACAAATGCCGTATTGCTTCTTTCTGCTATCGTTTATATTTTTGGTTTTGCCTGCTCCTGGGGACCTGTTGCCTGGGTAATTTGTGCTGAGATATTCCCACTTAAAGGACGTGAAATTGGTATGACAGTAACGACCATGGTCAACTGGACATTTGCAGGCCTTGTAATGGCTAATGCATTAAGCTTTATGAAGGCTTATGGAAATTATTCAATCTTCTTTGTCTTTGGCGGGTTTTGTATTCTCTCAATGGTCTTTTTGAAGTTTTTTGTTCCAGAAACAAAAGGGGTGAGCTTAGAGAAAATCGAGAAAAACCTGGAAGATGGTGTACCACTTAGACAGCTAGGCGACACAGAATCCACACCACAAGCACCTGTTCAAACGGTACCACAATCAGCTTAGATTTTGACTTTTCTCGTTGCAATATAACGATAAATCGCCTCATCATTTTTATAAATCTTTGATTCTAAATACGCACTATAAACAAGTTTCACTACATGTGCCTTATCTGGACTCATGGCAATCGCTATTAACACAGAAAATTGAGCGCCTAACACGCTTAAAAGACCAACTGGGATTTTGTATCGGTTGCGGTTGTCTCTCCTTAGATAAATGCCAATTATTCAACCCAGATGATCAATTAGGAAAAAATCAAGATGGTTCGCTTTTATAAATATTATGTTGGAAAAATATCTGTCTGGATATCTAAAGTCTCAACTGCGGCATTTGCGCCAGCTTTTAGCAAGAAGTCAACTGCATTGGTAATATCCCTGGTTGTCATTTTCTTATTATTATCCACATTCATCTGTGCGGTCATATCCGTATCAATCATACCAGGGCAAATTGCGGTCACTTTGACATTATAGGGTGCCAGCTCTTGTCTTAGAGCCTGATTAAAACCAATGACTGCAAATTTCGACGCCGCATAACCACCAGTACGAGTTAAAGCACGCTTACCTGACATGGATGAAAGATTGATGATATAACCCTTATTTTGTGCTTTGAGTTTGCGGCCAAAAATTTGCGCCACACTGAAAAAACCTTTCACATTCACATCAATCATGTGTGAAAAATCATCATACTCTAATTCCAGTGTGCCCATTTTTGCTACCCCTGCATTATTAAAAACAACATCAACTTCTCCTGCTTCCTGTGCAATATTTTGAAGCTTTTGGTAAGCTTGCGCGCCTTGTGATAAATCAACCGCATAGCTGTTGATTGAAATATTATGGTTTGTTTGTTGCAGTTTACTCTTTGCCTTTGACAAACCATTACTATCTCTGGCAATTAACGTTAAATGATAGTTATTTTGTGCAAAATATTCAGCAACGGCAAAACCAATACCGCGTGATGCCCCTGTAATAACAGCATGCTTTTTCATTTTATTTCCTTTTCATTTATATAAAACCTCAATAAACTATAAAGGAAAGACTTCGGAAGTTTCAATGCAATAACAAGCAAGAAAAGGATAAATTTATTGTACTGGTAATGCTTTAGGCTGCCAACAATCATCACGTGAATCATCGCCAAGCGACGATGACGTTAATACACTTTTAGTAATCACAATGAAACGGATCGTGTTTTGTTGGCCTATAAGTATTTAAAAGACATTTTTAACGATTATATTTTGATCACGCTCAGGCCCTGTTGAAATAATATCAACGGGAACTTTAAGATAATCTTCAATAAATTTCACATATGCACGCGCCTGAACTGGCAGCTTACTGTAATCTCTTTGATCAAAACTTGCAGTCTTCCATCCTGAAAGCGTTTCATAAACCGGTTTGCAACGCACATAATCTGCATTGTCATATGGCGGGTACTCAACACGCTTACCATCTAACTCATACGCGATACAAACCTTGATTTCTTCTAATCCATCCAGGACATCAAGCTTAGTCAAACAAATTGAGGTAATGCTGTTGATTTCAATCGCACGCTTTAAAGCCACTAAATCTAACCAGCCGGTGCGACGTTTTCGACCTGTAACTGTACCAAACTCACAGCCCTTGACCCCCAGATGCTCACCTACTTTATCAAAAAGCTCAGTCGGGTAAGCGCCACTGCCAACACGTGTTGTATAAGCTTTTGTGATACCAATCACCGCATCAAGATAGCAAGGCCCAAAGCCAGCACCAGAAGAAACAGTTCCTGAAACCGTATTAGAGGATGTCACATAAGGGTAAGTGCCATGATCAATATCTAAAAGTGTGCCTTGGGCACCTTCAAAGATAATTTTCCCTTTTGCCTTACGAATTGCATTTAATTCAGCCGAAACATCTGTAATCATTGGCAAAATTGTTTGCGCATATTCTTGCAATGTTTGAAAAGTTGCATCCACATCAAATTGCTCAGCGATATTATAATAATGTTTTAACGTGAAATTATGTAAATCTAATAAGATTTTTAGTTTTTGTTTCAGCTTTTCTGGATGGCGAAGATCTCCAATGCGAATTGCACGCCTGGCAATCTTATCTTCATAGGCAGGCCCAATACCACGCTTTGTTGTACCAATTTTCTGATCACCCAGCGCTGCTTCTCTTGCTTCATCCAATGCAACATGAACTGGCAAAACAATCGGGCAGGCTTCACTGATGCGAAGTCTTCTTAATACAGGCACACCGCGATCAATTAATTCATTCATCTCAGCAATCAGCGCCTGTAGAGAAACCACCACACCATTGCCAATAAAGCTTTTGACACCATCATGCAAAATACCAGAAGGAATTAAACGAAGCTTGGTCACTTCACCTTTGATCACAAGTGTATGTCCAGCATTGTGCCCGCCTTGAAAGCGTACAACTGCATCGGCTTTATCCGTTAAGAAATCAACGATTTTACCCTTGCCTTCATCACCCCACTGGCTTCCCAAAATGACAATGTTATGATTCACAAATTTACCTCACGTTAATAATTACAGTAGCATGTTAGTCATTTTTATTTCACTTGACAAACAAAATGGTTATTTTTCTTGAGCACGGAACAAAAAGAATATTTCTTTCAAGCTGAAAAAAACGTATGCTTATCACTAATTACAAGAAATCTATTAAAACTAAATGCTTTCACTTATTCAGCGTGTCAGTCATGCGCATGTTTCAGTTAATGATAAGATCATTGGACAAATAAACAAAGGCATTATGGCGCTTGTATGTATTGAAGAAAATGATGAACAATCGCATTTTGAAAAAATGGCACATAAACTTCTCAATTATCGCATTTTTGAAGATGCCCAAGGCAAGATGAATCTTGGCTTAAAAGACATTGATGGCGGCTTACTTCTAGTACCGCAATTCACCTTAGCTGCTGATACCAAAAAAGGCTTAAGGCCAAGCTTTTCTCATGCATGTCCACCAAAAATTGCCACAAAAAAATTTGACCAGTTTTGCCAACTTATTGCCAAGCAACATCAACTCGTTGCACATGGAGAATTTGGGGCAAACATGCAAGTCAGCTTAACCAATGACGGTCCAGTTACTTTATGGCTTAAGGTATAAATATGTCAACAATCACCCAACAAAAACATATTTGTATTATTGGTGGCAATGGTGCTATGGGGCAAATGCTTTATCAATTTCTTTCTAGCCTGCCCAACTACCATATCACTTGCTTTACTGAAGCTGACTGGCAAACACCACAGGAAAAACTGGCAAAGCAAGACCTGGTAATTCTTGCCGTACCGATTGCCAAGACAATTGATATTATCAATCAAGTAAGCCAATATATCACACATAAAACAATTTTAGCCGATATCACCAGCATTAAATCAGCACCTTTACAAGCAATGCTTAAAGCACACACAGGCCCTGTACTTGGACTGCACCCTATCTTTGGCCCAAGCATTGCCAAAGCAGACAAACAGGTTATCGTCTACTGTCATGGCCGCTTACAACACGCTTATCAATGGTTTATTGATGATTTGTCTCGTTTACATTTCATCTTAAAAGAGATGACGGCGGATGCGCATGATCTGGCAATGACGTTTATTCAAGGAATCGAGCATTTTACAACATTCTGTGTTGGCTTGTTTCTTAAAGAAAACCATATCGATGTCGATACACTTTTATCACTATCAAGCCCTGTTTACAAAATGGAGCTCAACATCATTGGCCGACTTTTTCACCAGGATCCAAATCTTTATGCCGATATTATCGCCTCAGATAAAAATCGCCTTGATATGATTCAGGATTATGTCAATTTAATTCAAGAACAAATACAGCGTCTTCAACAAAACAATGGTAAGGCAGATTTTATCAACACATTTAATGAGATTAAGCAATGGATGGGGCCATTTACTGAAAAAGCCTATAATGACAGCGATAAAATGCTTGGGGTAAAATAAGTCTTGACCCTCCCCATAAAAATCATCAATAATTTATCTAGAGCAAAATAGCCTAGCACTTCCAATGGACTGCTTAATAAAACCAACTGAAAAATTTTCCGGTATCGTTAATTATATCAACGAGCAAATTGCTTTTGCTAATCTCAAATTAGCACAAATCAATATCCGGCAAAATAACTATAGTGTTCCTATCCACGCCTCCATAGGCTCTGCAGAAAAATATTTCACTTCTTCGTTTTTCAAACACCACAGTCCAATTCTTCATTATAACGAAATATGCTCAGGGCTTTATCATAATGACGATATTTATGGGATTGGTTTTAATAAGCGCATGTCGGAGCTTCTAAAAATAGATAATTACAATCGTTATATGTACATATCATCTATCAACAACTTTAAGATAATCTACCAATATAGCTATTTGGACTATCGTTGTGCGCTCTCTCAAAAACAATTACTTCCTCTTCAGAGCTTATTTGAAATAATAGATAAGTATTTTATTGAAAATAATATAATAATAAGAAGTTTTGATACTTTTTGTAGCGAAGTATATAAAGAGGGCACAAGCCAAAAAGCTACAGCCACTCATGATATTTCTTTAAAAACCTACACAACCTTTTTCCCATTTCGAGGAGACTTAAAACTACCTGATAGGCAAAAACAAGTGGCAAAGTACATTTATTTAGGATGCACAACAGGTGAAATATCAAGGCGCATGAATATCTCAAATAACACAGTTAATACATATATAGAAATTATCAAACAAAAGTTTAAATTAAACAGCAAAAGAAAAATTATGGATTTTATCCGCCAATATCCGTTTGTATTAAACCATGAAATAAGAATAGATGATATTAATTTAGATAATACTTTCATTCTTGACGCCGACGCCAAGTAATTTTTTTTAAAACGATTCATACAAGACTATGAATGACGCCAAAATTTATGCTTAGGTTAGTGTGCACTTAGAAGGCCCTGTATATGGATAAACTCTCACATAGTTAACTGAGAATGTTGCATGGCTTTTCCCTAATGGTCCAAACCCGCCAGATGGGTAAGAAAAAGGCACTTCTGTACTTAGAATAATATATTCTGGTGCATGAGATACAGGAACAGAACCAGGAGAGCGTGATGTTTTATGACCATCTACATACATTGTATAGCCACATGGTGTCCATGAAATTGCAACAAGGTGAAATTTAGAGTTGTCTAAACTGCTGTTAGAATGGTCACTTCCCCAGGACTTTTTGTACTTACCGTAACCATTCCAATGAAAGGCTTGATCGTAATGATTTTTCTTAGCACCTGCAGTATGCTCAAAAACATCCATTTCAAGGCCTGAGCCTTCGGGATCATGGGGGTTTACCCCCATGGTAGGAGATTGAATCCAAAATGCCAGTTGCACATGCGGTGTATAATGAAAACGTATTGAAGCTTCCCAATATCCATACTTATACAAAAAGCCTCTACCAGATTTAGACGTCCCTGTTGAAATCATACCACAATAATTTGCTACTTTCCCATTAGATAGCTTTTTTGAATAAGTTGTTATCGTTAAATAGCCATTATTAACACTTACGGCATCTTTGGTATTAATACAATGATTGCGCTTTCCTAAATCTCTATAGTTCCAATTTTGTTCATTAACTTGGTTACCACTAAAATTTTCTTCAAAAACAGGCGTTTTGCTAAAATATGAGTGAAAGTGAACAGTTGCATTGTGGTTACTGGCATCCTTTTGGGAGTTTGGCGCTAAACAATTTTTCCCACTAGAACCGCAAGAAGCATTTACGCTTAGTGTTCCATCATAGTCTATTGTTGTTATCCAACCAGAAGCACTTAATTTATGCTCAAAAGAAAGTGTGTTTTTTGTGCCTGAAGCTGTGTCTGAAACCTGAAAATCAGCAATTTGTGCGCCATCTCTAAATCCATCATCATGAATTTTATAAACTCCATTTTGCCCAGGCGCCAGCGTAATTGCCTTTGAAGGGGCTTCCGTCATATGCTTGGTCTTCCCTGGTGTAATGACTAATGTATCCTGAGAGTCATTATAAATATATAAATCCCTATCTGCCTGCGCAAATACTTGCGCGCTTATTATTAAGGTAAGTAATAGTAATAATATTTTCATCATTTAACACAATCCTCTGATATTTTGGCTACTGCTTGATACACCACTTACAAACTAATGGCACTCCTCGAACACTTATTTTTTCCCACTGACTTCTCATGTTCATCAAAGTCAGCATCCTCTGTCGTATACCCATAGTCTCTAATAAGAAACTTATTCTCTCGAATAAAATTTGCAATACCAAGCTTTGAGTTCACATTGAGCTTATTTCTTAAAATCTCAATATAAGAGACTACTGTTGTTTTGGAGATGCCTAAAATATTTGCAATTTCATCTATAGACTTGCCAAAATAAATCAGTGTTGCCACTAATTTTTGCCGCTTTGTAAGCCTACAAACATTTTTATTAAAAAAATTTTTATATACTTGGAAAATACGCTCCTCAGAAAGAAATGTATTACGTAAATAGCCAGATGGTTTTAACCATTTGACATCAACCAAATGGTTAAAAATATGATCATAATCATAGTTAAAACAGGTTAAAATATATTCAGTTATAATGTTGACATGATCTTTGGCTTGCTCAATATTCCTACTTTTTTTAATATGATAACCAAATACAAATATGACTTTAGATTGCTGATATTTCCTAACACATATTATAAGGTTGCATTCTTGCTCCACTATACCTAAATATACTTCACAAAAATTATTACCTAGATACGCATTGTTAATGTAAATCCCCGTTTCTAATTCCTCATAATTTATTCTTAGCATACCCTCTTGAAAAAAGCGTGAGGTATAAAATTTTTCGGCCGCACTTAAGTGATAGAACACAGAAGCAGTGTTCTCTTTTTTTCTTAGATTCACCTGAAATAGAATAAGATCCAGATTTTCTATTCTTTGATTGAGTTTACGTATTGAATTGCTATACATCTTTGTTGGATATAAAAGTTTTTCCAAAATCTTTTGATTCAAGATAACACCTCCAATATTATTATCTACCACCCATAAGCCATTTTCTGTACTTCCTGCTTTGCCTTGTGTGTGCTCTTGATAACTTGAATTTTGGTAATAGTTCCAACGATTACCTGCAATCCAATTCACCAAAATCTTCGCAAAGCGCTTTGCAACTAAACACCGAAAAGTGATTCACAAGTGGCATACCCCCTTGAAAGCTCCTATAAAAAGTTAGTTTATACTTGTACTACGGTTTTACAGAGAGCGCTAATGCAGCAATACGATTAGGACCCTCCATCAAGAAACTCGTGAGATTATCACCATTATTAATTGCTGTCATAATATCACCCCTATAATAATAGCTATCTGTGCTTTGAGAATCTGTTGCAGAAGTATTCGTTGATGTTACCGTGCGGTGCGCCATCAGCCCAGTTGCATAATAATCATAATTTAATTGCGTATTTTGTGATGGAATACTTACACTTACAAGCTGGCTTAACGCGTTATAGTGATAGTTCTTCCCGCTGCCATCCGTCACTTGATCACCATTTTTATTATACGTGAAATTTACAGTTTGACCATTTTTTGTCAGGCTTAACAGCTGATCCATAGTATTATAGCTGTAAGTTGTTTTTACACCATTTTCTGTTTTTTCTAAAATATTGCCATTTCCATCATAAGCATAAGAGATTTGCGTACTTGGTTGACCAGATATTAATGGTGTTGTTTTTTCCAAAGTCAGTTGATTTAGGGCATTATAAACATAGTCTTTCGTCTGATTTAAATTTGGATCATTCGGACTTAGTGCAGATGTGGTGACAGTCTGCGTTAACTGCCCCAATGCATTAAAGTAACGCTTCACGTCAAGTAGCACTTTACCGCCATTTTTCGGTGTTGTTCTAATAAGCTCTACAGGATGCCCAAGACCATCAACATGGTTTTCCTCTGTATACTGACCCACAACGGTTTGTGAAACCAATGCGCCTTTCATACCATTATCATCAACACCATAATTGAAGTTTAATTGATTGCCATCCATAGAAATTGATAGTGGACGGCCATGATCATCATAGCTATATACTGTCTTTTGACCATTAACATCTGTTAATTCAACCGGCAGACCTAACGCATTATAAGACGTGCTGCTTGTCTTACCATCCGGATAGGTCGTGGACAATAATTTTCCTGATAAATCATAGTTAAAATTCATTATCTGCCCATCATAATTTGTAGAGATCAGGTTTGCATCTTTATCGTATGTGTAACTAATGCTATGATCTTTTCCATCCGTATTATCATGCCAGTACATCTTGGTTTTATTCCCATCATTGTCATATTGAAAATAAATAACTGTACCATCACGGCGTGTTTTGGAGATTAAATTTCCATTAGCATCGTAAGCAAACTTAACAACACCGCCAAGCCTGTCCGTATCACTGATAACCTTGCCGTTGTTATCATAACCAAACTTATCTCTTGTAACAACAAATTTCCCAGAAGGCGTGTTAATTTCCTTGGCTGCCTGCAATGTATCATCCAATAAATCTTTAGTCAAAGTCTCCTGCTCTGTCGTCTCCCCTTGTTGAAAGATTATTTTAGATACCTTGTTATCTCCATTATAATACCGTGTCGTTTTATTTAATAAGATGGGAGAAGAAAGCGCAAATGACTTTCCATCAGATGAGTTTAATAGCTGATAGTTGTCTTGTTCAACAAGGTTTCCATCACCTGTATATAGAGATTCCTGCATAATTGCATAACCAGGGTTATTCTTATTGGCTGGGTTTGGATAATTTATTTGCTTTAAAGGTTTTTGGTTCGCATTATAATAGGTCTCTTTAATCAAATTTTTATTGGTGTATGACTTAACCAGCATATCTGCATAATCATATGTCATACTGATGGTATTGCCAAAGGCATCTGTTTTCAATATCGGCTGGCCAAAAGCATTGTATTGCGTTGTATTGACATTACCAAAACCATCTGTTGTTTTAGTCAGGTTACCAAAACCATCATAGCTGTTTGTTTGCTGTAATATAAGCTTGGTTGGATTTTGCATATCCGTGGTGGCATACTTACTTATTTCATTCCCTGAAACATCATAATCTACTTTTGACTCAAATCCTAAGGGCGATTTTTGAATAACTGAGCTGACGCCATCAATATTATCAAGATAACAGGTAGTCACAGTATTACCATTAGGCATTGTTTCTGTTAACACGCGACCGTCTAAATCATACGTATATTTTGTCACATTGCCTAATGCATCTTTTTTACTTGTCACAAGACCTGTAATTGTATCTTTCGTTTCACTTGTTGTATTACCATCTGGATCTGTAGTCGTAACAGTCATTGCCTCAGTGTCTGGATCATATTGATAAGCCGTGCTTGTTTTAATTTTTTGCACCCCCTCATGCCCTGTCTGCATCCAAGACAATGTATTAGACGTAAGCTCCCCGTGGCTGTCATAAGTATTGCTTTGCATTTTCCACGGCTGACTATCAACAAAATACCTAGATGAGTCAACCACTTTATGATCACTGCTTAATGTATTATCTGTCGTTTTTTGCTGATACGAGTCTGTCAGCGGGTTATAGGTTTCTGTAACTGAGGTTAACGGCTGGTTATATTGATAATCAAACGTTTGCGTCATTGAGGATACTTTAATCAATTTACCTACTACAGGATTATAATTATATGAGGCAGCGTTAATGGTATTTCCATAATCATCATAGCTTTTTATTGTTTTAGATAATAACCGATAATTACCGGATTGTGTCGCTTTTTTATTATGCGTTACATCATTATCTTTCACATAACTATCAACCTCAATTGGTTGACCATAATTCACAGTACGATCATGATAACTGCTTGTTTGTGGATAGGTATAAAGCGTTTTAAATGTTGGATGGTTAATATCATCATTTGCCGCATAGCTATCAGATTCTAAAAGGCGGCTCATCGAATCATAAATCATACGGGTTTTATGATGTTCTGCTTCACCTGTTGATGGATTTACTGCCATATCATCTGAGATGACATTATATCTAAATTTCGTATTATCACTGTCCATTAGATTATCACTACCCTGGTCACTTAATGCATATTGCGGATAACCCGTATAATTATAGTCACCAATAGCAGAATAATATGTCGTATCTAGAACTTTCTTGCTGCTACTGTTTAAGTGAACTAATTTTGA
Organism: Facilibium subflavum; assembly: GCF_003574485.1. GTDB lineage: Bacteria > Pseudomonadota > Gammaproteobacteria > Francisellales > Francisellaceae > Facilibium > Facilibium subflavum. Next base: position 9,077 of record NZ_QLIT01000009.1, on the reverse strand, counting down.
TACCGCATTAATATTCTGTGATTTTCGATTTGCATCAAGATATGGCAGATTACTATAGTAAACCTGTGTTTCAAGTCCACTTGGATATTTGATATCATTTATTTCATTAATACCATTTAAATAAATGTAGCTTAAAGAAGTGACTTTGCCCAGTGGATCAATATAACGCGTAAGCTTTGACCCTCCACCAGCACTAGATGCATATTCAAGTATATAAGTCACCTGGTTACCATGACCATCAATCGCACTTACCGTAATTTTTCCAGACGCGTATGAAAAACTATAACGCTGTCCTAAACTATCGATCACATAGCTAAGCTTGTTATTTTGCACACCAGATTTTTCATTTTCATAAAAATAGCTGATATAGTTATTAAACCGATCTGCATTAATCAATAGTTTACCGGAGGCATCAAAGTATTCTTTTGAGCCGTCAGGAAAGCTTAGCAGATAACTGTAACGCCTTGAATCATTATGCACAAAATCTGGCAGTGCCTGTTGAGGCACTGCTGAAAATTTCACACCATGTTGATTTAGATACTTAAGTCCACTTTTATAATGTGTGCTGTCTTCCCAATTATAATCAACACTATAAGCACTTCCTGATACGGTTACTGACTTATTAGGTACGATGTAATCAATATCATATTGCCAGCCATCGGGTAACCCAAGCATCCCCTGATTAAGGCTGGAAAAACTGATCTTCAGCTGTTGTGATAAGTAGCCTTGAAACGTAAGAAGTGACAAATTAACGTTAAATGCCCTTGTGGCAGGATTCACTGCTTCCTGTAAGAAGTTAATGCTTTTTTTATTAGCCTCTGAACCATGATAAGCACTTTTAGCGTTCTTATCCTGATCAGTACTTCGGTCAAAAGCTTGATTGCTTACCAATTTTTTGTCATGAGCATTTTCACCTTGTATCATTTGATTTTGCGCATAAACCACGCTTGATGTGCTTATCATGATAGCACTAATCGCTACTACTATTTTTTTGAATTTCCCAAGACCCATTTCTTCTACTCCTGTTCAACTATTTTAAACTTGGTTTTAAACTATGCTATCTAACGTATGTATACTCAAAAATGGTTATCATAAGATAGCGTTGATTGCTTAAAGAAACTCCGCCGCCACCGCGGCAACAGACTCGAATTCTGCTTGTCCTTCTCCAATTCCTTCTACTGCGTTTACTTCATCAACTGGACCTTCTGGCGCTCTTTGACCTCTTTGAGCAGCGGCTCTTGCTCTTACGTCGTCGTTAATCGCTTGTTGATCCAATTGATAACCCCGTGGTTCTACCAGCATACCATTGTTCTCACTTGCCGTCATTTCTCGGTCTCTCCCTAAGAGCCTCCTGATGACGTTTCGCCTAAACGCACCTTTAATTCGAATCCTGACTCCATTCGCCATGTTGTAGCTATCCCAGTCTATATTGTTATTAACAAACTCCCATTCAGGCGGATCATAATAACTTTTAGCCGTTGCCGCTACACTAGGCAACACAAAGACACCCAGTATACCAAGGTTGATTATTGAGCTATTTTGCATCATAAGCTGTGGTGCTAATACCGGCAACATTGTTTGTGCCATAAAAATACCGCCTAGCACAAAAGAAGTTGCACCTGCCATAAAACTACGGTTTATAAGCATTTTGGTCATACCGTAGCCTGCTTGCGCTGCACCCAATGAAAAAAAAGCAGCCCCTGTTGGGGTTGAGTATACACTCTGCCAAAAGCGCGCAAAGGAGCTATGGGTAAAATTCCACCACCCTGCTGATTCATGACCTGTTGGATCCGTATAGTTTATCGGGTCTCCTGCTGTAAAAGCATACTTATTCCATATATCAAGCTTGCTATCACGTGTTAAAAAATTGCCATTTAAAGCATACCATCTGGCTCGAAGATATAAGGTGGAAACTTTCGGGTCATCATATTCACCATTATATAAAAAACTTGTATCTGGTGAGGGATCACGCTGATACTTAGCAAATCCATAAGCACTATAATCAAAGCTTTGAGGCTGTATTGAACTATATTTTTCAGCAGTTTGCCCAGGCAAAAACGCCTTGATACTCTTACCATTATCTACATAATAAAATGTCTTAACAAGTTTTACCGATTGATTGTTACTTTGAGCATAGGTAAAATTTATCGTGAAAATAATGCATAGAAAACATAAACTCAATATTCGGTTAATATGTTTACCCATTTTTTTCTCCAAGGTTAAGAGATTGATGCATCATATATAATATAAATATCATTTTGCCCTTTGGGATACCCACTAGGGCAGAATCCTGATGGACAGCTAAGCTCTGTACTATAAGTGACAGCAGCATGATAAGGGCTTATTGTCCAAGATTTTGGTTGGGTAGCAGAAGTAGAAATTTCCAGTGCCGGGCGATATGATGTTATATCATCTTGAGCATCATATACTTTTTGCATAACCTGCGTTGAGTGACTAAGACCTGATGACAAATTTTTAACTGTAATCGTCAATCCTGTATTACCTAAATACCCCTCGTTATCTGTACTAAAGCTTCCAAAACTCTGAGAACAAGCCATATTCTCATTATTTTGAAAAACAATGTTCCTTGTATCTTCAACACCATTAGATAAGCTTGTTTTATCACCAGCAGTTAGTGTGTCTAAAAACCCAGACCCCATATTTATGGTTACTGCCCACGCTTCATCGGGTTGAGAACCATTCTCTTCATAAACACAGACATATACATTTTTTGCCTCTGTATTAATCTTTCCAATATCAAAATGGCCATTATGATGATTTCCCTCTAATGACTTTAAATCACCAATTACCAAACCATGATCATAGGAGTCATTTTCAACTTTTAAGACACCTACTTTCATATCACCACTACCCCACTGTTTAAATTTCAGCGTCCCAAACCGGTACCACTTCTGTGATTTGCTGTCTCCGACCTCGACTGGACAAGTTATATAATGCTTATTAGATGGACTATCATAATATGAGACAGCAAACCCTGGCATCCCTTTTTCCTGTTTTCCCCACGTGTCACCGGTACTATTTGGTTTAATATTCTCAAGCAATCTGTAATTACTTAGAAAGTGCATATGATCCCACATAGAGTAATAGCATTTATTTATGTCAATCCTTATATTGGCACTTAGATTATTATGAATATACTCAAAGCGACGAGTTCCAATATTCACTGAGGCTAAGGCACTACCAAATAAACAAACTCCCAAAATACTAACTGCTAACTTCTTCATGACCATCTCCTATATTTGTTTTTTATTAATTATGCATTTCATTTGACCATACATGCTCTACAAACGGGATCCCTTGCTCAAACAGCGCTCCTGATGCTTCAAATAATATAAAGCCCTTGACTGCAAAACCATTTGCGCCCATTAAAAAGGCTCCTGGGCCTTCAAGCGAGGTCACCCCCGTACCCACCATGACGTTCTGCCCTAATTGTGCTAATGTGCTTTTACTTGTAAAATCAGCACTTGTTAGCAAATCATAAGTAATTGAGCGGGTTGCTTCCATTGCAAGCCCCCTGCCAGCGAAGTATAATGTTGAAAACCCCACCTTTGACCAGGAAAAACTATAATTTTCACCGAATGAGCTAGCAATGCCAGCATAAATCTTACCTCCTAAATAACCTGCTACCATACCAGATACCAATCCTGCCATAATAGCCTGTGCCTTATTGGGGTTATTATTGTTTAAAATCGCGTTAGCTAAGCCTTCTGTACCATTATCAATCATCCCAAAAACAGGGGCATACTCTGGGATAATAAAGCCAAGCGCACCAGCAAATGATGCACCCAAAGATAGTGCCAAAGAAGCTATAGCCCTTCCACTATGATACTGTGGATTAAAAATGGCTTGCGCTATAGCAGGCACTACATTAAACCCGGCCCAAATGGCCAAGGCACGCTCGGGTTTTATTTGTTGTAATAACGTTTTTGCAGATTCCTCGTCTTCTTCTTGACCTAGGGAGGCTCCCTTTGGTGCTTGGTTTTGCTCGCTAAGCCCTTCTTTAATAACTGAATAGGCTAAAGCAACACCAGAAACTATGCCTAAAACGCTTCCAGCTGTTGTAAGCCCTTTATTATGTGTGATTTTTCCAGTCATTGTTAATATAGCAGAGATGCCAATACCTACACCACCAACCCAAATTGGTAACTGAGGAAACTCAGGCAAATGTCCACTTGGATCTTCCATTTCTAATGGATTATCTCCGATAATATAACGATTCCATACGGAAACATCATCACGCGCACTAAAACGAGCCGTTGCAGGATTGTACTCGCGCCAGCCAAATAAGCTTCGATGAGAAACAGGGTCTGTATAACCGCCATTATAACCAAAGCTATTATCTTGAATATCATGGACTAAACTATGCGCACCTGCTGTATTTATTTTCCCATAAGCACTAAAGTCCAGGCTCTGAATAAAGTTAAGATCCCCTTGTATATAAGACATAACCAGATTATTATTTTTGCCATCGTTTACTAAATAGCTGGTTTTCTGCCCAGCTATATTTGCAATAGGCTGATCACCGACCATTAGGTAATTATTTTCTATATTACTATCATCGATTGCACTTATCTTGCCATCATGATAATAGAAGGTTTTTACATCGCCAGCTGTTTGTCGCCTAGCAAGCTTACCTGTAGGATAATAGGTATAGTGAATATCTGTATTCCCAGTCAAAACATCCGTGACCTGGCCTAAAGTATTATATTGGAAATAAGTATTGATACCATCAAAAATCTGGTTACCGTTTTGATCGTATTGAGGGTAATAAGTACTGCCATTTTTGGTGATGCTGGTTAGCTCATCAACCTGGTTATAGGTATAAACCGTATCATTCCCCTCATTATCTGACTTTGATAAGATGTTGCCATTTACATCATAATGGTAATGCGTCTCTGTCTGCTTATTTGCATAACTTGCTTTTTCATCAATTAAGCGATAAAAATCATCATAAGCATACTGCTTCACAAAATTTAATGACGGATTTTCAGGTTGAACTCCAGAAGACATTTTAACCTGTGTTATCAACCCGTCATTATCAAACACCTGCGTTTTATCTTCAAGTACATCTCCAGATAGTGTTGTCGTTTTAAACCTAACGTTTTGACCAAAACCATTATCATTGACACTTTCTGTATAAAGATTATCGATTGTTTCACTTAATACTGAACCATAAACGTTATTCTCATCAGGGCGCTCAACATCACTGTAATTAATGATGACTGAATGGCTCGCATTAGTCAGTTTTTTTAATTTGCCATTTGTATAATATTGATACGTTGAAATATCACCATTCACACCTTTTTCCTGAATGAGTTGACCTAGATCATTATATGTTCTTGTTTGTGTTTTACCATCAGGATAAGTAATAGATAACAGCTGACCGCTAACACTATATTGATAATGAATCGCCTGACCATCAAGTGATACACTCACCAAATGATTGTCTTTATCATAGCTATAAGAAATAGCATGCTGTACTTGCCCATCTTCCCAAGATTTTTTGATTAAATTTCCATTTTTATCATAACTAAAATAAATACGATGACCATCATGCTGTGTTTGTGCAATTTTATGATGATCAGCATCATATTGATATGTTTCTATTTTCCCCGCCCGATCTATAATTTTAATCAAATTACCACTTTGATCGTAGGAAAAAGAATCTGATCTTATCGATTGACTTTGCCCATTTGTATTTAATGATTTGACTTTATCAAGCACATTCCCTGTAAGATCATAGCGCTGTGTGATGAGCATTGAGCTATCATTATGATCAAAGCGCTCTTGAGATACTTTACCATCAGGATTATAGCTTACAGTGATACTATCAATGCTTTTAAGGCTGTTATTTTCCAAAATGCTATGGCTAACTTGAACAAGCTGCCCAGCACCGTCATAAAGCCTTGTTTCTATTTTTTCATAATGTGGGCTATATGGGTTGTGGCTATTGGGATATTCAATTATTTTGATCGGTTGTTTGTCGCTGTTATAAACTACCTTTTTTCTTAAAATCCCATTAACTGTAAGCGTTTGAGAATTATCCACATAGTCATAACGCACTTCAGATACATTACCATCACTATCAACAGTTTTTACGGGCAGCCCTTGGTCGTTATAGTCAATTTTTTTACTATTACCAAGTGCATCCTCTAATAAAACAGGCTCTCCAAAACCATCATATGTCACTTTGCTATTGACAATAATTTGAGCGGAATTATTGGGATTACTGTTACTTGCGCTTGTAACAACACGACCCATTGCATCTAATGTTTTTATGCTAACACTACCCAGCTCAGAGCGCATAATCTTTTGATTAATGCCATCTTTGCTATATGTTTTATAAGTATAAGTAACCATATTGCCATTGGGGAACATAATTTGGGTTAAACGCCCATCAAGATCGTATTTGTACGTTGTCTTATTACCTAAATTATCTACAGAAGACAGCAACAATCCCGTTGTTAAATCATAAATTTTATCACTTTGATTATTCAACGCATCAATACTGACAACTTTTAAGGTTTTCGCTTGATTGTCATAAATATATTGCTTCTTTACGGTTTTTGTTTGTATTCCTTGGTGCCCTAGTGCACTCCAAGAAACTGTACTCCCGGTATTCTTGCCAAAGGCATTATAAGTGTATTTAGCTGTTTTCCAAGGTGTTTGGTCTTTACCATAAAAGCGATCAGTTTGAATAATTTCCTTATCATCTGCAGATAGCGTATTTTTCTTTGACAGCGTGTCAAAATCCTGAGTCAACGGATTTAGGTATTGCGCTTCATAAGTTATTAATAAGTCATAATGCGAATCATAGCTTTGATTAATCTTTGATTCCAGGGTTTCAATATTTTTTGTTCTATCGTAAATGTAGTGTAAGGATGATATTGTATTGCCGAAATCATTATATTGATAAACATCTCTTGCAAGCTCTACATACTTTCCATGCAACGGATCATAAAGCATCTGTGTAATTGAAGTAGGCGAATTTGGGTGTGTTGCATATTTATATTCACCATGATAGTCATATTGATAAACTTGTTTAAAATAAGGCTGTGTTGGACTGTCATTTTCCCTGTAAAGATCCTGCTCAACAAGCTGACTCATGCCATTATAAACAGATCTTGTTTTTCTTAATACATCATTACCCGTTTGCGCATCCACTGCTTTTTCCGTCACAGTAACGCTATAGCTAAAATTTGGATGGTTATCGCGTAAATTATCCTGAAAATGACTAAACACATAGCTTGGAAAGCCCGTATAATTATGCGCACTAAACTCATAATATGCCTCGTGCAATTTTTCTCCTGATGCCCTGTCATACATGATCACATTTTTAACAGCATTTAGCGCGTACTGCTGATTATCTACGCCTATATAAGGTAAACTTTGATAAGCAATATCTGTTTTTAGTCCATCTGGTGCATCCACTTCACTTAACAGCGTTTGACCTAATCTTTGTGTGTAATGATAATAAGTTGTCAGCCCTAATTCATCTGTATAGCTTTGAACTCCCTGCTGTGTAAAGCTGATTACTTGCTTATGCGACTGATGTGCACTATCAAAAAATTCAATTGCTAACGTATTATTTTCGCTGTAAATAAAATTAATATTTTGGCCATTACTATTGCAAATCAATTTAAGATAATTGTTCTTAGCACCAACGTTTGGTTTTGTATAGTAATATTGTATATAATTGCCAAAACGATCATCTTGTGCTAAAAGTTTCCCCGTGGAGTCAAAGTATTCATGGGAGCCATCTAAAGCTGTAATAAGGTATTTATATTGGCGCTTATCATTATAATTCAGAGGAAAATTTGTATTTTCTGGCATCTCTTTGAAAGAATACCCATGGATATTAAAATATTTAAGGCCTGATTTGTAGTGAGTATGATCTTCCCAACCATAATCAATCAAATAATTACGGCCTTTGAAATTTACGACATGCTCTTTAGATGAAATAGAATCAATATTAAAGCGCCACCCTATAGGTAAGCCAAGATTACCACTACGATCACTTTGATAATTAATACTAAGATTTAAAGATAGATTTCCATGCATTTGAACAATAGGAACTGATAAATGCAGTACACCTGTTGCTGGATTTACTTGCGTGCTATTGCCTGAAATATTTTGTGCTTCAGATCCTTTATACGCATCGCTTGTATCCATTTTTAAAGCATTTGTTTTTTGGGCTGAGCTTTTGTATAGCAATTTAATACTTACATTGTGCTTGGCTTTTGCATGATCCATACCAAGGTATTGGTATTTACCACCAGCAAAATTGTAATTTGGAGCAACGACCAGCGATGAAGACAAAAAAACTAATAATATTTTCTTTTGCATAAAGATCACTCCCCCTTGAATGATAGTTTTATACTTGCCGTTGTTACGTCCATTAAATTAACCCAGCTATATACCCAAATTACAATGCAACCAATGGCTACCCTTGCGGTCTGATATTATATACCCCTTTTCACTGCCAATAATACCCTATAATATTTACCTAATTTACGGTGACTTATTACAATCACTGGTAAAATAAAAGACACATTCCTGTATTAAATATAAAGGCTTATTAACTGAAGTTATGCACTTTCAGGAATTTTGTCGTGCTATTGCGCAAGAAACCTCTTTACAAAAACAATGACACTTAAAATCAATAAGTTTCCACTAATCCTTGGGGTTATATGCAAACTTTGCCATCCGTGCTTGGCAAGCGTAGCTGTTACTAGAAGTGTGCATCAACGTTATCCTCGCTTGGCGAGGATCCACGTGACAATCGTAAGTAACTAAGATAGTAATGGCCAAAACCAAAAGCTATCTTTTAGGTTTTCTGCAATTGGATCAGCCTTTGCATACGGCCCCAACCGTTATTGCTGAGGAACAAATCTTGCATGGACAGCCGCCAAGCGGCTGTGACGGATGAGGTGATATACAAAAATATTCTCAGTGCCATCATTCCCGAAAAGCAAGGCTTTGGCGGGAATCCACGCCAGAACATTGCTTACCCATAACGGTTTGTGATGGGTATAGGTTAATGGCACTAAGTTAAG
>NZ_QLIT01000008.1 GCF_003574485.1 Facilibium subflavum | reverse complement strand
GGTCGTATGAAGACAATCCCCGTCAAGTGAGATTAAAACTCGAAGGGCAATAACCTCTTTACACCTCCACTAGGAGCTAGTCGAGCTACCTTGCTAAGTTTATCTCTAGCTTTGTAGGCTCCAAGATAAGCATTCAGAAATAGCAAGGTTCTCCCAAGTTCCAAAGCAATCAGTTCATCTACCCGCTACGGACTCAGACCCCGACACCTCCACGCATACTCGCCTTTACGTATTGCGTAGTGCTGATTTCAGGCATATGAAAACCTTGATCAGGTGCGACGATGGTATATTACGGGGCTCAATACCTTCACTCGCGTTGTGGCTGATAGACCGCCCTTACTACAGCTTCATAATGTTCGTTACCTTGCATTATGTGTAGTTCGGTTCCAGACTGGTGGCTAGCCTTTTTCTGGGCTGGATTGTCCAGCTTGATTGCCTTAGCTTTGCTTGGCGCACTCATATATAACACATCCATTATTTAGTTTATCATCTCCAGTGCCCAAGGAATTGATATCTTTACCATGCCCACATATATAAATTTTTGCACTTTTGATGTCCTGTATTGCTTTAAGTTTATTGATAGAACTTTGCAATAACGCCAAATATTGCTGAAAGAACTCCCCTTGAAGCGGGCATGTTAAGTTTATTACAGGTATTTGATTTTGGCATACTTTGTCATCAAAACGCCTCAAAGGGAATGCTTTATCATTTTTTGTATACTGATAAATACCGATATATGGATCCTCTTGTACTAAGTTTTGATGCTTATATTCAAATGCTTTAAGATCAAATTCATCTAAAGCAGTGGCCTTAACAAATTTAAACACATCATTTTCAAAGTTGCTTTCATTAAACTTGGAAAAGTTAATTGCAATAATAAGATCATAATCCATCTTTAGTTCCTTTATGAGCGTATTAAACTTTCTGCAAAATAATAAAACATCTATCAAGAAATAAAATCGTAATACTACGCATAAAATAAGCCAAATGCATTTCTGCATCATGTTTTGCATTTATGGGGCACTTATAAAAGCGTATATTTACGCTATTTTTTACCTGTGATTAACATTACATTAATATTGCGTTTAGCTATAGCGCAAAAAAATTGTATGAAATCAAAACAAAGAAGGAAACAAAATGAGAAAGGGTATATTAGCAACTTCTATTGCAATAACACTTGGCTTAACCGGTGTAGTCCATGCCGGAGGCACTTCAAATGAAAATATTACAGTCACACAACAAGACGTACGTCAATCTTTGCAAGATTTCTCAGATAAAAGTTTAAGTGGCAGCCCCGAGAGTATTAAGCAGCTTAAGGCATTTTACAATGCTGCTGATCAAAAATCATACTTGCAAATGGTGGCAACAGGGATATCACTGGCTGATTTGACTATTAAAGACTACAGTGCCTATAAACAGGATAAGCAGGTTAATATTGTCATTAATCAGTCAAAAGAATCTATACAAGCTTTGTACGCTGCTGCACAAAACATAAATGAGATTCCAGAAATGGATAGACATTTAGGTGAGTATAAAACAGCTTTTGATAAAGCCTGGCAGGCACGTGTTGCTTTTTGGGAAAACCAGGACAGCAGTGAGAAAGCGCAAGATTTTAATCACTTAACAAACTATATGACAATCTATGGTATTTCAAGCATTGAGAAAAAAGGCCTGGAACATGCAAAAAATACTTATGTTCATATCAATGAAATGGCATACCAGCTACAGGTCGATACACAAAACGCTTATAAGCAAGTCAAAAAGCAAACCATTGATAACCTATATAACGTTTCCCCAGAAATATTAAAGTCAAATATCACATTGTTACGAGAAAATGCAACAATAAAAGGCGTTACGCAAGCTGTTGTTGATCTTAATCAAGCACTAGAACAGATTTTAAATGTTAACCAACCTGTTAAGGTGTTTGGTGTTACCATTTTCACACTTAAAATTCCACAAAAAGTTAAAGATGCTGTACATCGTTTTGAGGAAAAATCTGGCACAAAAGACAGTTATGAGGCTTTATTGTTTATGATGCGTGCTGATATTAACCAAATAACAAGCTATCAATTTATTCAGCAGGCAGCAGATAAAAACAGCTTCGCAAAAGCAATTGTTTCTATCTCAAATGTCGTTGCTGAACACTTTAAAGTTCCACAAGAACAAGCTTATTGGGCTTTAATGAATCAAATAGCTGTGCAGTTTTCAAAAAATATTCAATAGTTACGCACTTTGCTATTTTTGTATACCACCTCATCTGTCACAGCCGCTTGGCGGCTGTCCATGCAAGATTTGTTCCTGACCAATAACGGTTGGGGCGTATGCAAAGGCTGATCCAATTGCAGAAAACCTAAAAGGTAGCTTTTGGTTTTGGCCATTACTGTCTTAGTTACTTACGATTGTCACGTCGATTCCCACCAAGCGAGGGTAACGTTGATGCACACTTCTAGTAACGGCTACGCTTGCCAATCACGGATGGCAAAGCTTGCATATAACCCCAAGGATTAGTGGAAACTTATTGATTTTAAGTGTCATTGTTTTTGTAAAGCGTTTTCTTGCACGATAGCACGACAAAATTCCTGAAAGTGTGTAACTCCAGTTATTACCTTTTACCTAAAAACAAGTAGTTTTACGCTTTTCTTGTTAACGCTTTAACAGGAAAATAGATATTTCTCAAGACGAAATTAAGTAATATATTAATGAGGCTTAAATGACTTCAATTCAAGAAATTTATCAACATCATTGGAAAAGATATCAGCGGCGATTTAAGCAACTCATCAAATATGCGGAGCTTCCTTTCCCAGTAGATGGGCTTTATTATTTATATACAGATAAGAATAATATCAATATTGAAATTCCGTTAATATTCCATCCATGCTTTAATACTTATATACAAACGTCAAATCTGCACAAAAACTTACTAAAAAGCTATAGTAATTTAATTCAATTTCCCCCTATTATCACGAACGATTATAAAGCAAGGCTTGCCGCAAGCTATCCTGAAAAAATGCAGGTCACTGATAGCACCTTATACCAATTACCTATTATGCTTAAATACAATTCTAACAATAGTATAAGCACTTTGTTTATTTATCTTAATAAAGAATATGAGGAGCTCGGTAGGCAGTATGAATTTAGTTATTACATTAACGTACTGCACAACCTCATAGAAAAAGCTTACCCAACGCTTATTCATGATATAAAGTTGTTTACATACCAAAATAAAACCCCACCCTGCTTCTTACAACATTCTACACATACGGTAGAGGGTTTACCTCATTGTAAATTCAAGACCTTAAGCAAGGCCGAAAACCGCTGCTTTATTGCTATTTATCAAGGTAATTATGAAGCAAAGGAAATTGCTGATTACTTATGCCGTTCTGTAAGAACTGTTGAAAGTGTTATGGCATCTATGATTCGGAAACTCTTAGTAAACAACCGCTATGAACTCTTTATCCAAATAGCAAAAGCGCATCATCACATGCGTTATTTAATGACAGAAGACTTATAAATACTAAAGTGAATAAGCAAAAAAAAAGGGGGGGGACATTGCTACAATGCAGGCAATAAACGAATATTAGTGATTACGTTTGTAATTCTTTCTGCTTGATTTTGCAGACAAAATGCTAAAACACCAGGCTGGCTTAAATCAAGACCATTCTTATCTTTTAAAGCGCTGCTTAAACTGGCAAGCTCTGCATAGTATGTTTTTGCTTTAAGCGAGTGTGGTGTTTTTTGGTTGATGTGTTTTGTCACTGCACGATATAAGTGATTTAACTCAATTTGTGACATCTCTGGCAAATAAATTATTTGATCTTTTCCGTCATACGGTAAACTGTAGCGATCAAATAATCGAAGTTTTGCGCATAGACTGCAATAAAAATACCAGTGTTCACTCTTTGTGTTATAGCCAGAAGATGTAGGCGCTATGATCGCTTTAGGCATCTCATCTTCATCTACACATATATGGCAATAACTGCACCTAGCATCAAGCTTTTGAACTACATCTTCCTTTAACAACTGATATTGTTTTGTCTGACTAAAGGCTTGATATTCCTTATAACCCATAGAAAATGGATAAAAGTCTACTTTACTCACCTAGCCACCTCAGCCATTTTTACATCGTTTTCAAGAGAATCGGTGTGCAGTTTACTATATATTTCAAAAGGTAATGTATTGATGCAATACTTTTTCTTTTCCAAATTAAATTTACAAAATGTATCTTGCTTATCTGAACCCGTATAATTTAACTGACTGTTTAATGTATGTTTCTGTATATCATTTAAAGTATTATCTTTATAAGAAAAAGTATTTGGATCAAATTTATCATTAAAATCTGGTGTTAAACCAATTAGTTTCCCTTGTTTTAAATCAGGATAAGCTGGATTAATATAGCTTGAAATGCCAACTTCTCTTGAGACTTCCTGATCAACCATTTTTCGAGTTAGATTATCTGCCAGTTCCTCGAGAAATTTATGCTCACCTTTATCACCAAACCAAGTAGCATAATCTGTACCTTCTGGCTGTTTTTCAACTTTGATTATCTTTTGATAGTTAATACTTTTAAAATGACTTTTATCTCCATCTTCTTGTATTTCATGTTGATGTTTTTCTTGTTCATCTGTTAAAAAACTTTGATATTCATGCTTGGCTTGTAGTGGAAATTTTTCTTTAAATTCCTTTATGGCCGTGTTTTTATTTTCAGCCGTTTCTTTGATAAATGCCTCACTTTGTTTTTTAACTGCCTCCAAATATTCAATTGAATTTGGTTTGAATGTGTTGATCTTATTTAACAGTTTATTCGTAAAATCTTTAATTGCGTTTTTATAAGGTTGATTTACTTTATCTGTTTCATTTAAATTTTTAATCGTATTTTGAATATACTCAATGCGTTCACTTGCCTGATCATAGGCTTCATGAAAAAATTTCTCTAATGCTTTAACATGCGGATTATCTTTTAGCTTCGTTTTGATTTGTTGATCATATTCTTTTGCATCAATACCTTTATCGTTCGCACCTGAGCAGGTAAATGTCGTACATTTTTTAATCTTATGATCGATTATTTTTTGCGAAATTTTATCAATACTTAAGCCATTAATCCCATTTGTAGCACTGCCAGAATGTCCCATTAAAGTTAATTTATCGATGCTATAACTCAAATCAAGTGCCTTAAATTCATCACTTGTCATCACAATCACGGGCGTTTTTGCATTTTTAGCATATACGTGAGCTGCCGCCACTTGTTCGAAATCACTGCCAAGCGTATCTTCAACCACAATTAGATTTGGAATCGTTTTTGGCAATTTTTCTCGATCACTTTGGTTTATGAAAGCATAAGGCATAAGCTTTTGACTTTCGTATTTTGGTAATAAATTTTTATAGCTTTCATGCTCAAGCAAATCGTTTAATTCATTAATAAATATATTGTTTTCGATACATTCGATTATAATTTGCTTAATTTTTTCTTCATCATTCAATCCACACGCCGCTTTTAACTTTAAGCCCAAATAGGTCGTATGATCTACTGGAGATATTTTGAAATCTGGAATTTTAATATCCAATAAGTGTTTTTGCAAAAATTGCTGTATTTCTTGATTATCATACTCATAAATAAGATGACCTCCCTCCATTAATTGATTTAATGCCTCAACTGTTTTACCAGCATTTTTATTCTTTAGTGCAATATAAAGTTTTTCATTTAAAAATCTTTCACAGCCATAGATATCTTTTACTCGTTCTTTAGGAATTTTCGCATTGAGTATTTTATCCGCTAAATAATTCGATATGTGGTCACTTGGAAGTTTAATGACAAGATTAAAAAGATTTGAATTATCATCATCCTTTTCCAATAATTTTTTGAAATTTTCATCCACATATAATTTTGACAGAATATCCTGATCAACCTTTTCTGGATCAATATATTGTAAATATTGGATGTTATCATTAATTAAACTTGTTAAAAAATTTAATTGCTCATTAACATCAATCTCAATGGATTTTGATTGACCAGTAAAATCAATAGCACTTAACTTTGAATGTAATGCTTTATCAGTTGCCAATAAGTCCAAAATCAATTTTTGTTGTAACTCTGACTCTACTGGCAAGACATAAAATAAATCTTTATCATTTAAGATGTTAGTTTTAAACACTGTATAATTTTCATTAGTTACCTCAATATTACCATTTTTAAGCGTAGAAAAGAACTCGTTTGGATGCTTTTTAGCAAACTCATCAAGGAAACTAGGTTCATTAACGTCACAACCTTTAAGTGTCATCACATTAAAAAACTTATGCTCTCTTTGAAGTAATATTTTGTTGGTAGATGCACTGTCATACAGCTCGTATAAATGTTCAGAGGCAATCTCTTTTGGAACTAATTTTAAAATCTGTTCATAGTTAAATACGCCTGCCTTCTCCAAAGCAAATTTACATATTTCGAGTGTTCGACTTTCTTGGGCTATCTTTCCTAGATTAGATGCATCTGCCTCTATTAATTTTTTTTGCTCTTCATTCACGGTGCAACCCCTTTTTTGTTTAATTATTATCTTTTGTTTAGGTTCTGTGAACCAAT
>NZ_QLIT01000007.1 GCF_003574485.1 Facilibium subflavum | reverse complement strand
CTGGGAGCAGACGCACATGACGCATCCAGACAGGCTAAGTAACCTGCTTTTTGTATTAAGCATTGCGTTTATTTGGGCATATAGACAGGGAGAGCTTATTTTAAAGCATAAGCCGCAAAAGTTGAAAAAGCATGGTTTTCCACAGCATTCAATGGTAAGAGTTGGCCTGGACTTTATTAGCTGTGCGCTGATGAAATTAGCTATTGATAGTAGCAAAATCTTGCAATCAATCTTAATGGTGTTTTGTAGGCGAAGGAAGCAGAAATATCAAAAATTATTTACAGGTGTCCTGTAGTGTGATGAAATCTATATTTTATCTGAATCAGTTTTGATAGGTATAAAATAGTTTACGAATGGTATAATCATTTAAGCGTTTTAGTGTTGGATGCTTTATTTTACAAATAAATACACTTTAGTAACATTTAAGCTTTCAAAATCGATTATTATCATAATACAAAAACAATTATTTGTGTTTAAAGTGATTTGGCTGGGGGAGTCATTAAAAAATGGTGCGTAATAAATTTTATTACGCACCATTTTTTATTATAAAGAGGACAAATTCAGTCAGGCAATATTCTGTGTTTAAAGGTAAATTGCCATGATTATTTTGGTTTGGGGGTTAACACTGTATGCAAAATAAAAACATTATGCTAGTTTATAATGCGATTGAGTCTGGCATTGTTGCATTAATATGCTTTGGTGCAGGATTCTTTGTAAGCATCCTCTTAAGGGATGGGCAAACACAACTGGATAGCTTATGGTGCATGTTAAGTGGGCTTGTTGTTTTACAATGGTTGGCAAAAAATGCTATTTCCATTGCAAAGGAAACCATTATAGGCTCTATGATTGGATGTGTAATCAGCGCCATTGTCTGTTACTTGATTGGTTATCACTACACATCTATTTTTCTCTCGGTAAGCATTAGTATTCTTGTAACAGGGTTTGTGAAATATCAAAGAGGTATTGTTACTGCGAGTGTAACAGCTGCAGGCATGGCTGGTTTTGGTATGCTAAATAGTGATGTTATCCCTCAAATTAACTCATTAATGAGAGCAGCGGATACTATTATTGGTGTTGCATTAGCTGTACTTGTTATCATAGTCAGTTCATGGCTTAAAATCAGAAAAGATGATCAGTTAGTTTAAAAGCCTTGTAATCTGCTTTGTGTAACAACATTCAACTTGATGTTAAGATTGATCTTTTCATTTGTTATTGTCTGTATGCCCTATCAAGTAACTATTTACTAGGTTATTGTTTTAAGGTTTTGGAATATTCCTTTAGTTTGATTGCTTAAATTTATCCCGTAAAGCGGCAATATTACTCTTTGCTTTATCCTGGCGTTCAGTTTGTGTTGAGGCTTGTCTGCCAATCCAGCTGATATCATCCTGGGGCAGTTCATCGATAAATCTGCTGGGTGTGCTGCTCATGGTCTCGCCAAATTTTTTCCTTGCCTTTGTTAAGGTTAAGGTTAATGAATATTTAGCGCGGGTAATGGCAACGTAAGCAAGACGCCTTTCTTCTTCAACCATGCCATCGTCAATGCTTTGCTGATGTGGCAATAAGCCTTCCTCAACACCCATAATATAAACATGTGGATACTCAAGCCCCTTTGAGGCATGCACGGTTAATATCTGAACCTGATCATTTTGTGTTTGTGACTGTTGTCTGTCAATAATATCCAATAAAAGTAGCCGGTTAATCGTCTCAGCAAAACTAAATTCAGTATCATCTGGCGTTGATTTATCACAAATAAAACCAATTAAATCGGTAACGTTTTCAAAACGTTTTTCGGCTTGTTGCAATGAGCTTGTGTTATCAACAAGCCAATCACGGTAATGAATATCCTGCAGTAGCTGGTATAGCACAGAAGACAAGGCTTCTTGTGTTGTGTTTACCTGTTGCTGATAATTGGTAATAAACTGCTTAAATTGCTTGAGTTTTTCAATCGCTGCTGGTTTTAAATGGGTTTGTAGTCCAACTTCGTCAATGGCATGGAATAAGGCTAAATGGCGTTTGCCAGCATATTCACCAAGCCCTTGTAATGTGTTGGGCCCAATCTCACGTCTTGGTGTGTTAATTACACGCAAAAAAGCACAATCATCATCTGGATTAATCAATAATTTAAAATAGGCTAAGGCATCTTTAATTTCCATTTTTGCAAAAAAAGATGCGCTGCCACTTAATGCATAGGGAATTTTGTACAGTTGGAAATAGCGCTCTAATAAATAGGTTTGATGGTTGCCACGAACCAGTACTGCATAATCATGGAATTGCGTTTGCTTATGTAGTTTGTGTGTCAGGATCTCACTGGCAATACGTTGTGCTTCATCATCTTCATTTTTACAAAGAATCACACGAATAGGGTCACCATATTGATGTGCTGACCATAGTTTCTTGTTGAATAAATGTGGGTTGTGATCAATAAGTGTGTTTGCTGCATGTAAGATTCGCCCACTTGAACGGTAGTTTTGTTCAAGCTTAACCACTTTTAAATGTGGGTAGTCTTCCTTCAGTGCTGATAAATTCTCGGGTTTAGCGCCTCGCCAGGCATAAATGGACTGATCATCATCGCCAACTACGGTAAATTGCTGGCGTGTTTTTACCAGTAATTGCATGAGTTTATACTGGCTTTCATTCGTATCCTGATATTCATCGATTAAGACATAATGAAACTTTCTCTGCCAAGTCTCAGCGACGTTTTGATTATTTTGCAGCAATTGTACAGGAATAAAAATCAGATCATCAAAATCAACGGCATTGTAGGCTTTAAGGTATTTTTGGTATTGTATATAGACCTCATGCGCCTGCTTTTGTTGTGTGCTTTGTGAATCAAGCACTATATTTTCCGGCGCCAGTAACCCATTTTTCCATAAAGAAATCTGATGTTTAATTTCACCGGCAACCTGCTTTGTTGCTTGAAAAGCACTATAGGCAATTTCATGTATTAGCGTTAACGTGTCTTGATCATCAAAAAGCGTGAAATTTTTCTTAAATCCAACCTCGAGATGATGCTTTTTGATAATATTTAAGCCAAGTGTGTGGAATGTGGAGATTTGCAAACCGCGCGTATTCTCATTTTTTAGCCGTGAAACAACACGTGATTTCATCTCTTTGGCGGCTTTGTTTGTGAAGGTAACCGCTAAAATATTGCCAGCCTTATAACCGCAATTTTGGATAAGATAAGCAATCTTTTCAGTGATGACACTGGTTTTTCCACTGCCAGCACCTGCTAAAACGAGTAAAGGCCCATCAATATAACAGGCCGCTTCTTTTTGTTGTGGGTTTAATTGATGCATATCAGGCAATAATCTGCGTTTTTAGGTCATCTGCCAGTATAATGCCTTTTTCGATATTAGATTGGTTGAAAACCGCCAGAATATAGGCCTTGTTATCCACAATAACCATATTAACAATATCAGCAATCACCTTATGATCAGGATCAAATAATTTATCCTGCATCTCAGCCATACCTTCAACCTTAAGGCTGATGAGTTCTTTTTTAAGTGTGCCACGGTATTTCATTCTGGCAATAACTTCCTGGCCTTTAAAACAACCTTTGTCATAGGCGATGACTTTAAACTGATCTAAATTAAGCTCAGCCGGTAAGAATTTTTCGCTGTTATAGCTATCAACCCAGGACAATTGTTGGCAAATATTTTCCTTTTGCACATCTTGCCAGGTCAAGGTGGATTGAATATGTGAGTTTATTTCATTACGATGCAAGATGGCATGCTGAAATAGCCAGTTGTGCTTGTCTTGCCTTGGCTTTGTATTACTAAATACCAAGTGGTAATCTTTAACGGGCTCAAAGCTTATTTTTGAAAAGACTGCATATTTTTGAAGCTCATTTAATATACGATCAGCAAGGTTTTGTGGCAGCATGATGATAAATCTGTTCTTGGCAATAAAACGCACAAAGAAAAGGCTGATAACACGTCCTTTTAAATTGCAAAGTGCATTTAATTGTAAAGGTATTTCAGCGCTAAGCACTGTCAAGTCATTGGTAAGTTGACCTTGAAGAAAATGTGTGCAGTCATGACCATAAACATCAATTGCTTGCATGTTATCATAAATAAAATAAGCCATTGTGACACTTACTAATTGTGTTATTATTGGCGCAAACATAGCCTATTTTTGAAAAAATGTAAATGCTATTTGATTGTGTTAATGGAAATTCCTGCAATGATATAGCAAAACATAAACGTATAGCATATTATGGATAACCAGCACGAATTTTTCATGAAGCAAGCGCTTTGTGAGGCAGAAAAAGCACAAGCCAACAATGAGGTGCCAATTGGTGCAGTCGTTGTTAGAGATAATCAGGTTATTGGTTGTGGATTCAACCAAGTTATCATGTCTTGTGATCCAACAGCACATGCTGAGGTTGTGGCCTTAAGGCAAGCGGCGGAAACCGTGGGTAATTACCGGTTAGTTGATTGTCAGTTGTATGTCACGCTTGAACCTTGTATGATGTGCCTAGGTGCGATGGTACATGCAAGATTATCGCATGTTTATTATGCAACAAACGAGCCAAAGGCTGGTGTTGTCTGCTCTCAAGCACATCTTCATGAAGCATCCTTTTTAAATCATAGGCTTAATATCACCGGTGGTATCTTAGCTGATAAGGCAAGTAAGCTGTTACGTGACTTTTTTCGCCAAAGAAGGCTAGCAAAAAAACAATAGTCATTCTAAGATATTGGCAGATGAGACAAAGGCAAGATACAGTGGTGTGGAGTGGTGAAGTGGATATAAGACAAAAATTTGGTAAGGTTGCTGTTTTATTTGGTGGAGATTCTGCTGAAAGAGAGGTTTCATTGCGCTCGGGTAGCGCTGTCAGCCAGGCTTTGAAAAATAAAGGCATTGATGTTATAGAGATTGATGCAAGTGGTGATGCGCTTGTTGCGGCTTTGATGAAGCAGAAAATCGATCGCTGTATCATTATGTTTCATGGTGAAGATGGCGAGAATGGTCATGTACAATCACTTTTGGATATGTTGAATATCCCCTATACAGGCAGTGGCATGTTAGGCTGTGCATTAGCCATGGATAAAATATTGGCCAAGGATATTTGGCAGTCAAAAGGCATGTTAACACCAAAGTATAAATTATTGGATACAGACTTAAACATCGATGGCTTATCTTTTCCTTTGGCGATTAAACCGGTTGAACAAGGCTCTAGTGTTGGTATTACACGGGTTGATTCAAAGGCGCAACTGGCAGATGCTTATGATTTAGCATCAAAATATGGTTTGGTCATGGCTGAGGAGTGGATTCAAGGCAAGGAGCTTACGGTTTCAATTGTTCAAGATCAAGTATTACCTTCTATTTGGATTGAGCCTTCCAATGAATTTTATGATTATGATGCAAAATATATTTCAGGTTCCAACTATCATTGTCCAAGTGGGGTCAGTGCTGAAACCGAGCAAAAGTTAAAAACAATAGCGTTAAAGGCTTATAGCGCTTTAAAGTGTACTGGTTGGGGGCGTGTTGATTTTATATTATCCACAACTGGAGCGCTTTTTTTAATCGAGGTCAATACCGTGCCTGGCATGACAAATTTAAGCCTGGTGCCGCAAGCGGCTAAACAAATTGGTTGGGATTTTGAAACGTTGGTGCTTAAAATTTTAGAGACATCTTTATGATTGTGCGATTTTATACCAAAATTTTAATTTTTCTTGCGGTAATACTCAGCTGTAGTGTGCTGATATACCACTATACACAATCAAATGCCGCAACATTAGCTAAGGTTGAAGTTCAAAGCACACAACCATTGATGTTTATTTCTCAAAAAGCCGTTATTGACATGGTAAAGCCCTATCAAAAGGATACCTGGTTTGGGTTGGATGTTAAGTCTTTGTCAGAGAAGCTTTTAGCTTATCCTGGTATTAAAAGCGTGCGTGTGACAAAAACATGGCCAAATAAATTATCAATTACCTTTGCGCAATATACGCCTGTTGCCTATTGGCAAAATCACCAGCAGATCCTGCTTGATAATGATGAAATCATCACGCCAAAATACTTTCAACAGAAAGGAGAAAAGGTTGAGTTACCCTTGTTTGATGGTCAAGAATATAATAAAAAACAGATGAAAACGATGTATGATGCACTGTATCAGATTACAAGTAAGCATCAATTACAAATAGAGCAATTGCGTTATCATGGTAACCAGTGGTCTGTTGTCTTATCAAATAAAATCACGATAATGCTTGGCAGTGAGAATATGATGCAAAAACTACAAACATTATTATCTCATCTATCTGAAATCATCGTGCCGGATCATAAAGTGATTAGTGAGATTGATATGCGGTATCGTCGTGGTTTTGCGGTACAATTGTCAACAAAGTAATCAGAAACACTGATTTTTTATATTTTTATTTAAGAATAGCCATAAGCGAGATTCAGTTTTGCTGGATTTATGTTACATTATAAAGTAATGAAATAAATGATGATATCTGTAATAAAAATGCGGGATTAGCCTAAGTTAATCAATCAGGTATCAAAAAATAAAATAGGCGTTTAAAGCATGTCTGATGTAGTGGAAAAAAATATCTTGTGTGCACTTGATATCGGCACATCGAAGGTTGTTGCGCTTGTGGCTGAAGTGAATGATAATGATGAACTAAACATTATCGGTATGGGTACACAGCCGTCAAAGGGGCTGAAAAAAGGTGTTATCGTCAATATTGATGCCACTGTTAAGGCGATTCAAAAGGCGGTTCAAGAGGCTGAAGACATCTCAGGGTTTAGCATCAAACAAGCCTATATCGGTATTGCAGGCAGTCATATTCAAAGCTTTGATTCTCATGGTGTTGTTGCCATTGAGGACTCAGAAGTCTCTGCAACTGATTTAGAACGTGTTATTGATTCAGCCAAAGCAGTGCCGATGCCGGCGGATCAAGAGATTTTACACATTCTCTATCAAGATTTTATGATTGACAATCACAATGGTATTAAAGAGCCACTTGGTATGTCAGGTGTGCGTTTAGAAGCAAAAGTCCACATGGTAACGGCTTCATCCAGTGCCGTGCAAAATATTAAAAAGTGTGTTAATCGTTGTGGAATCAAGGTCCAGGATATTGTTCTTGAGCAATTAGCATCAAGCTATGCAGTTTTGACTGATGATGAAAAAGAATTAGGTGTCTGCTTGGTGGATATTGGCGCGGGTACCACTGATATTGCTGTTTTTGTTGAAGGTGCTATCAAACACACATCTGTTATTCCAATTGCCGGCAGCCAGATCACCAGTGATATAGCACATGCATTGCGCGTGGCAACAGATACGGCAGAGCGTGTAAAGATCCAATACGGTTGTGCAATGGCAAACCTTGTCAAATCGGATGATGCCATTGAAATTCCAGGACTTGCTGATCGTTTAGCAAGGCGTGTGCCACTGCAAACGCTTGCCGGTGTGATCGAGGCAAGAACAGAAGAGTTGTTTGGTCTTATCTATGAAATGCTGGAAAAGAATAATTTATTGGAATCTATTTCTGCAGGTTTAGTATTAACAGGTGGCGCTGCTAAGACAAAAGGGCTTGCGGCGTTGGCTGAAGAGATATTTCGTATTCCTGTACGTATCGGTGGCCCTGCAAATATTACAGGTGTCCAGGATGTACTTCACAATCCTGTGCACTCCACTGGTGTTGGATTATTAATGTATTCACAAGCACAGATGGAAGAAGACCAGCCGATTTATGATGAATTAGAAGGTGAGTCAGGTGTCTGGCAAAAGATGAAAGGTTGGTTTGGTAAGCATTTTTAATTAAAAGCATTGTATTTAGATCATAAAGTAAAAGGAGTAATAGATGTTTGATATTTCAGAATCACTAACTGATAATGCAGTGATTAAAGTAATTGGTGTTGGTGGTGGTGGCGGTAATGCCGTTGAACACATGTTACAACAAAGTATTGAAGGCGTTGAGTTTATTTGTGCAAATACGGATTCTCAAGCGCTGAAAAACTCAAGTGCACGAAGTGTTATTCAGATTGGTGGTGAATTAACAAAAGGTTTAGGTGCGGGAGCAAACCCTGAAGTGGGTAAGCGTGCAGCACAAGAAGACAGAGCACGAATTCAACAAGCGCTAGAAGGCTCTGACATGGTCTTTATTACCGCAGGTATGGGTGGCGGAACCGGTACTGGTGCAGCACCTGTTATTGCCGAAGTTGCCAAAGAAATGGGTATTTTAACCGTTGCGGTTGTAACAAAACCGTTCCCATTTGAAGGCCGCCGTAGAATGCAGCTGGCAGAATATGGTATTAGTGAATTATCACAAAGCGTTGACTCGCTTATTACGATTCCAAATGCAAAATTATTAAGCGTTTTGGGCAAGAATATCAGTTTATTAGATGCTTTCAAAGCAGCAAATGGTGTGCTTCAAGGTGCGGTTCAAGGCATTGCAGAGCTTATCACACGCCCAGGACTTATTAACGTTGACTTTGCTGACGTGAGAACTGTGATGTCAGCGATGGGTGTTGCAATGATGGGAACAGCGACAGCGACAGGTGAGAATCGTGCACGTGAAGCAGCAGAAGCAGCCGTGGCAAGCCCGCTATTAGAAGATGTAAATCTTGCAGGTGCTAAGGGTGTTCTTGTCAATATTACCGCTGGTATGGATATGTCAATTGGTGAATTTGAAGAAGTTGGTGATGTGATCAAAGCCTTTACATCAGATCAAGCAACAGTGGTTGTAGGAACGGTAATTGATCCTGATATGTCAGATGAATTACGTGTTACCATTGTTGTAACCGGTTTGGCGACGGATGATAAAACAACACTTATCAGTCGCGGGGTTGCAGCAGATCGCTCAAATCACTATGCTAGACAAACGGTGTCATTTTCACGCGGTACGCAACAGCAAAAAACAGCAGATGCTGGTGTTGTTAATACAGCAAGTATTCTAAAGCGTCAAGCGCCAGCTGAAGGGAATAACCAGGAGAATGATTCAAAACCACAGTCATCTAAAAATGAAGAGGAATACCTGGATATTCCAACGTTCTTACGTCGTAAAGCAGATTAATTTTACTGACTTTTTCCACGCAAATCTATTAGCCATATATCAACAACGATATCGTTTTCGGTGATGTAAAAATGATCAAATAAATTAATTGTTGGGTCACAATGTGGCACAATCATTTCAATGACATCACCGTTTTGTGGCAGGTTTGTACCTGTGAGCTTCCCGTGCTCATCGCCAAAATAGTCCCAATCATAATAAAGCTCATTATGGCTGATTATTTTTGGTTTTGTTGGATCTTTATATAATGCTTTAAGACCCGCATCAACGGTTACATGCTCTTGATGATTTGCACTTATTACCGTACTAAGCATCGTCATTGCAGGTAAAAAATGCGCGCTTGTATAATCAATATCAAGATATTCCTTATCCATTACAGTATAAGAGCCAGGTTGGATTTCAGTTACACCATCGATCTGGCAATCAATTTCATAAGTGCCAGTACCAGAGCCTGTTTGAATCAGTGAGATGCCAAGCATTTTTTCAAGACGATGCTTAATCGATGCGGCCTTTTGCAACAGTGCCTTTGAGGCGTTAGCTCTTTCATCTTTGTCTGTGATATGTTGGAAGTGTCCAGCATAACATTGAATACCTTTAAGCGTAATAAAAGGCATGTTATAAGCAGAACTAGCCAGATCAAAAGCAGATTCAAAGTCAGTGCCTGTGCGGCCAATGCCGGCATCAATATCAATGATAACGTCAATATTTCTAGATCGTGTCATTTGGGCTAACGCATTAAGCTGTTCAAGATTTTTAAGCTGGTCGCAGACAACCATGGTATCAGGGGCTAAATCAACTACTTTTTGTAATTGTGAAAGCTTGTAATCTGTGACAATCGGTGAAGTAATAAGAATACCGCAAATATTATTTTTTGCTAACTCAAGTGCTTCGCTGACTTTAGTCACACAGATACCGCAAGCCCCAGATTCAAGCTGAAGTGCCGCAAGTTTTGAACACTTATGTGTTTTTGCATGTGGTCTGACATTTTTATCATACTGGCTGGCAAAATGTTGCATGGTTTTAAGGTTGTGCATTAACTTGTCTTTATCAATGACAAGACAGGGCGTGTCGAGTTGAAATTTATGTCGTCCAATCATACAGGTTGCTCATTAAAGTGTGATATAAGGCATTCAATTATATAAGAGTTTATGATAGATGAGAAATCATTCTATCCGGTGATAAGGAATAAGTTTATCTACGTATATATACGTAGGTAAATTTTTTACTTTTATGCTATTTTGATGCTGGTTTCCCTATTGAAAATTTGATAGGCTGAACTTAATAAAAGGGCAAATGAATTGTTCAATGTAGCGTGTGTTTTGCTTATGCTTGATGTCTAAACAGGGAACGTGAAAGTTAATTAGTGTGTTGATCATAGAGTATAAGAATTACAAGTTGAGGAGATATGAATGCAACAAGATTGGTTGGATAGGAAAGTAGCGGTAGAAAAAGATTTAGAAAGTTTTTGGGCGAAAGAGGCAAAAAGAATAGCATGGATTAAACCTTGGCAGAGCGTAACCAGTGGTAATTTCACATCTGGTAATGTGAAATGGTTTGAAGAAGGACAATTAAATGCCTGTTATAACTGTGTTGATCGACATCTTAAACAACATGCAGATAAAACAGCATTGATTTGGGAAGGTGATGACCCTCACAGTCAAAGAAAAGTAAGCTTTCAAGCGTTATATCAGGAAGTCAATCAGTTTGCGAATGTCCTTAAAAAGATAGGCGTTAAAAAAGGCGATGTCGTTTGTATTTATTTGCCTATGATTGTTGCCGCACCTGTTGCTATGCTTGCTTGTGCGAGGATTGGTGCAATACATTCGTTAATTTTTGGTGGGTTTTCTCCTGTATCTATCCAGGATCGCGTTAATGATGCCAGGTCAAAGTTTATTATTACTGCAGATGGTGGTTTTCGAGGTGGTAAAGTAGTTCCTTTAAAGGATAACGTTGATCAAGCAGTAAAAAATTGCCCAAGTGTCGAAAAAGTACTGGTAATTGAGCATGCAAAAAATAAGGTTAGCCTTAATGAAGATAAAGATGTTTTATATCAACAGCTGGTAAAAGAGGTTGATGATTACTGTCCTGTTGAGCCAATGAATGCAGAAGATCCATTATTTATTCTTTATACTTCAGGCTCTACCGGCAAACCTAAAGGCGTTGTACATACAACAGGAGGTTATCTGGTTTATGCCTCATTAACCCATAAAGAAATTTTTGATATTCAAAAAGATGATATATACTGGTGCACAGCTGATGTTGGCTGGATTACTGGCCATTCCTATGTCGTTTATGGTCCCTTATCTAATGCAACAACATCAATTATTTTTGAAGGTGTGCCAAGTTATCCTTCGCCATCGCGATTTTTTGATATTGTAGATAAATACCAGGTCAGCGTCTTTTATACAGCGCCAACGGCAATCCGTGCTTTGCAAGCACAAGGCGATGATGCCGTGCTTGGCCAGACAAGACGTGACTCTTTAAGAATTCTGGGCACAGTCGGTGAGCCGATTAATAAAGAAGCTTGGCATTGGTATCATGATGTTGTTGGTCAAAAGAAATGCGCTGTGGTTGATACGTGGTGGCAGACGGAAACTGGTGGGATCATGATATCACCAGCTTATAATCATCCGCAAAAACCAGGTTGTGCGATGACGCCTTTTTTAGGTATTAAGGCAGAAATTTTAGATAAAAATACAGCTGAGGAAACAAAAGGAGCACTATCTGCACATGATTATGGTGCTTTGGTTATTAAAAAACCCTGGCCTGGAATGATGCGAACACTTTGGGGGGATCATGAGCGCTATATGGAAACCTATTTTAATGTCTATCCTGGTTATTATTTTCCTGGAGATGGTGCTTATCGTGATAAGGATGGTGATATTTGGATATCAGGGCGCTTGGATGATATTATCAGCATAGCAGGGCATAGAATCGGTACGGCTGAAATTGAAAGCGTTCTTGATTCACATGAAGCGGTTGCTGAAACGGCTGTGATTGGTGTTCCAGATAATATCAAAGGTGAAGTGATTTATGCTTATATTACGTTGGAGAAAAAAGCCACACCATCAGAAGCATTAAAGAAAGATATCATTGCCTGGGTAAGAAAAACTTACGGCCCAATTGCAACGATCAAGGTCATTCAGTGGGCGCCAGAATTGCCTAAAACGCGCTCAGGTAAGATTATGCGCCGTATCTTAAGAAAAATTGCGCACTTTGAAGAAGATCAAATTGGTGATATCTCGACTTTGTCTGATCCTGAGTGTGTTAAGAGTCTTTTGCAAAACAGGATAGATTACCGTAAAAAACAAACAGCAGAGTAAAGCATTTATAGGTAGGTGTTTGTTGGGCAGTGGCTGATATATTGAAGCTGTTCTTGTGGGCAATCAATTTTATTGAATTCCTGCCTGAAGTGCTTTGGTATTTTAAAATATTCAAAATACCAGCCGATGTGTTTTCGAGTAAAACGTATGCCCATATAATCACCATAAAATGCATGCATGGCTTTGATGTGCGAAATAATAGCGGATTTTTGTTGTGTAAAGCAATGGGTTTTCTGATAAGAACCTTTTGTTAAAAAATCATTAATCTGTTTGAAGATCCAGGGATTACCGTGAGCGCCACGACCAATCATGAGGCCATCTGCCTTGGTATAATCAAGCACTTCTTTGGCCTTTTGTGGCGTTGTGATATCGCCATTGGCTATAACGGGGATGTTGATGTTTTGCTTGATGTGTGCGATTGTATCAAACTCAGCATGGCCGGTATACTTTTGCTGACGTGTTCGCCCGTGAATAGTCAACAGTTGAATGCCTGAATCCTCAGCAATTTTTGCAATACTTAAGGCATTTTTGTGATCATTATCCCAACCAGTACGAATCTTTAATGTTACAGGGACATTGACTGCCTTGACAGTTAAGTGCAGGATTTTTTCTACAAGCTTTTCATTCTGCATCAAGGCTGAGCCTGCTAATTTATTGCATACTTTTTTAGCGGGACATCCCATGTTGATATCGATGATTTGTGCGCCTTTTTGCACATTTAATTGTGCAGATTCTGCGAGCATCAGTGGATCGCTGCCGGCGATTTGAACAATTTTTGGGGAAGCTTCGTCACTGTGGTCGATTCTACGCTGTGTTTTCGTGGTTTCATATAGATGTTTTTGTGACCACACCATCTCCGAGACTACCCAGCCTGCACCAAAACTTTTGCAAAGCTTTCGAAATGGCAGATCGGTAACGCCAGCCATAGGGGCAAGAAATAGGATATTATCTGATTGGAATTGGCCAATTTGGATCATTTCTTAGTGCCACTAAGAAGTGCCCAATCCTCTTTGATTATTGGTGAAGCGAAATCAAAATCATTTCGATAGGCTGTAAGTACTGCATCAACCTGATCATGCAGGATACCTGATAAAGCAAGTTTCCCACCTGGTTTTACCAATGCGGTGATCTGGTGGGATAAGTCAATTAAAATACCTGCCAGGATATTTGCAATGACAATGTCAACCTGGGGCAGTATCGGTATTTCATTGCTAAGATACGCTGTAAACCCATTGGTGATGTTATTTTTTATGGCGTTGTCTTTGGATGCCATAATGGCTTGAGGATCATTGTCAATGGCGATAACTTCCTGTGCACCAAGCTTCTTGGCAGCAATTGCTAGAATGCCTGATCCGCAGCCATAATCAATCACACTTTGGCTTGTGGTGATATTTTCATCCAGCCAGTTTAAGCAAAGTGCGGTTGTGGGGTGTGTGCCTGTGCCAAAGGCAAGCCCTGGGTCAAGTAAGAGCTTGGTTTTGTTTGAAGTTGTGACGCTATTTTCCTGCCAGCTTGGGCATATGATCAGGCGTTTGCCAAATGTCATCGGTTTAAAATCCTGCATCCATTGGCGAGTCCATTCTTTATCTGCAAAGCTTTTTAGTTTGATAGCATCATTTTTTAAGTAATCAAATGTTTTTAATACCTGGTTACCAATCACTTGGAGCTCATGCTCTTCAGTAAAAAGACCAACTAATACTATTTCATCCCAAAGTGGGTTTTCCCCTGGTTGAGGCTCAAGTATCGGTTGATCTTTTGCATCTTGGTAGCTGATAGAGCAAGCACCAAGCTGAAGCAGTAGCGCTTCTATCGCCTCAAGGTTTTGCTGGTTACAGGTGACTGAGATTTCATGCCATAGCATAATATATTAAAGCTCTTTGTTATTTTTTTGTTTACTGTTTATCTTTAGCAAGCAGCTTTTCCAGATAGTGGATATTGGTTTGCCCTTTTTGAAACTCCTTATCGGCAAGCACACGATGATGCAGAGGAATATTCGTTTTAATTCCATCGATAATCATCTCCTCTAAGGCGCTTTGCATGCGTTGAATCGCCATTTCACGTGATCTTGCATGTACGATGACTTTGGCAATCATAGAATCATAGTTAGGTGGAATAAAGTATTGTGAATAAATGTGAGAATCTACTCGAACGCCAGGGCCGCCTGGTGCATGGTAAATCTCGATCTTACCAGGACAAGGTAACATCTTAACCGGATCCTCAGCATTAATCCTGCATTCAATCGCGTGGCCATTGATCTTCACATCATCCTGTGTGTAGCTTAGTGTGCCACCTGACGCAATCCGAATCTGCTCTTTAATCAAATCAAGATTCGTAATCGCCTCAGTAACCGGATGCTCAACCTGAATACGCGTATTCATTTCAATAAAATAAAATTCGCCATTTTCATAAAGAAATTCAAAAGTACCAGCACCACGGTATTTCATCAATTTACACGCATCGACACAGCGTTTGCCAATTTCATCACGTTGCTGATTTGTTAAACCAATGCCCGGTGCCTCTTCAATCACTTTTTGGTGACGACGTTGTGTTGAGCAATCACGTTCATATAAGTGTATGGCATTACCCTGTCCATCACCAAAGACCTGGATCTCAATATGGCGTGGGTTCTCTAAGAATTTTTCCATATACACCATATCATTGTTAAAGGCCATTTTTGCTTCAGATTGTGTCATCTCGATAAAACGCAACAGATCTTCGCGTTTGCGTACTACACGCATGCCACGGCCACCACCGCCACCTGCGGCTTTGATCATAATTGGGTAACCAATTTTATCTGCCATTTCAAGATTTTTATCCGGATTACTGCTAATCGGGCCATTTGATCCTGGTACACACGGCACACCTGCTTTTTTCATATGCTGGATTGCAGAGACCTTGTCCCCCATCACACGAATGCTTTCTGCACGTGGACCAATAAAAATAAAGCCACTGGATTCGACCGATTCTGCAAAATCTGCATTTTCTGATAAAAAGCCATAACCTGGATGAATCGCATCAGCGCCGGAAATTTCGGCTGCTGCAATGATAGCTGGGATATTTAAATAGCTTTGTGCAGGATTAGCAGGACCAATACAAATGGTTTCATCGGCAAGTTTAACGTGCATCAAGTCCCGGTCAGTAGTGGAGTGTACGGCAACCGTTCTAATGCCAAGTTCTCGACATGCGCGAAGAATGCGTAAACCAATTTCGCCTCGATTGGCAATAAGTATTTTTTTTATCATTGTGATACCACCTTTGGAATGTTAACCGATAATGAAAAGCGGCTGGTCATACTCAACTGGTGTACCATCTTCGGCAAGGATTTTTAAAATTGTTCCTGACTTTTCAGCCTCAATCTGGTTCATGATTTTCATGGCTTCAATAATGCAAAGTGTATCACCCGCTTTCACGGCTTGACCCTCTGTAACAAAAGCCGCAGCACCCGGTGAAGGGGACTGATAGAAAGTACCTACCATTGGTGATTTGACTTCATGGCCTTGCGGGAGTGATTCTGCTTCTTGTTGTGCTGCAGGCACTGGTACCTGATCGGCTGGCGCTGAAGGTGCTGGGGCTTGTTGTGGTGGTGTATGATAGACTTGCTGTGCTGCAGGCGCATTGGCATAAGCTTTATTGCCAGTAATACGAATAGATGTTTCACCTTCTTTAATTTCTATTTCATTAACGTTTGATTTTTCAATCAGTGCGATTAGTTTTTCAATTTGTTGAATATCCATTGCGTTACTATAACCTTATATTCTCGTTTTTAATTTCCATGCAATTCTTACTATAAAAAAAACCAAATGTCACGGTTTTGTTGTGTTTTATTATATTAAAATTGGTTTTATTGACATTGTGTTTTTATTCTGTTTATACGCAGTTATGCTGGCAATACTCAATACCTGCAAGCATTGCTAACTCATAACTCTTTGCGCCAAACCCCGAAATTATACCATAAGCTATATCTGAAAAATATGATGTCTGGCGAAAATGCTCACGTTTACTCGGGTTTGATAGATGTGTTTCAATAAATGGGATAGAGACTGCTAAAAGTGCATCTCGAATAGCAATACTGGTATGGGTGTAGGCTGCAGGGTTTATAATAATAAAATCGATGTGATCTTTATGCTGCTGCAGATAATCGATGATCTGTCCTTCATGGTTAGACTGAAAGAATAAACAGTCAATTTTCTTTTCGTATGCCATTGATTCTAGCTTCTTATTAATGCTGTCTAATGTTGCAGTGCCATATATGTCAGTTTCACGTAATCCCAACAAGTTTAAATTGGGTCCGTGAACCACAAGAATGCTTGCCATTGTGTTTTTACTCCTTTGATGTTGACTGAACGCGATGAAATGTTTTTGATTCTATACAGTAAGCGCTTAATTGTCGTCCCCAAACACATCCAGTGTCCGTTGCAATAATATGTGATTTATTTGTTTGTCCTCTAAGTGCAGCCCAGTGGCCAAAGATTAGCGTATATTTTTCTTTTAATTTTGGATTTGGAATATTAAACCAGGCATCCCATCCTTCAGGGATATTATCTAGACCACCTTTAAAGTCTAAATCTATTTTACCTTTTTTATTACAAATGCGCATACGGGTGAAATAATTTGCGATACAGCGCCAGCGGCTAATGCCCTGTAAGTTTTTATTCCATAAGCTTGGCTCATTACCAAAAAGGTGGGATAAAAAGAGTTTATAGCAGACATCTGTTTGCAAGACAAATTCCAGTTCTCTGGCACGTTTTTTCGCTTTTTTAACTGACCAGATTGGGGGAATGCCTGCGTGTGTGATGATATGGTTTTTATGCTGATATAAAAAACGTTGCTGGCGTAGCCAGTCAGCAAGCTCAAATTTATCTGGCGCATTTAATATCTCAGTTAATGCATCTTTTTTTCTAAGGGGCAAATAACCATAAATCACAGCCATGCAATATAAATCATGGTTGCCAAGCACGATTTTGGCAGATTTGCCCAAGCTTCTAATGAAATGCAGTGTTTCAAGCGATTTTGGCCCTCGATTAACAAGGTCTCCTACAAAAATAAGCTTATCTTGTCCTACTTGAAAATGAATTTTATCCAGCAGCATCATAAGCTCATCATAACAGCCTTGAACATCACCGATTACATAAGTTGACATATTACGACTCAAAGAAGTTGGTCAGTTGAACAAACTCACTCACACTTAAGCTTTCTGGGCGACGGCTTAAGTCAATAGGTGCATTTTGTAATTGTTGTGGGTCGCTAATCATGTTTTTAAGCGTATTTCTTAGCGTTTTCCTGCGCTGTTGAAAGGTTTGCTTCACCATAGATGAGAAAAGGGCATAATCGTTTGCAATATAGGGTTTTTTGTCATAAGGAATAAGCCTTAATATTCTTGAGGTGACTTTAGGTGCAGGGGTAAAAGCACTTGCTGGCACATCAAAAAGTCCTTGGCAATCAAAATGGTATTGCAGCATAATACTAAGCCTGCCATAGTTTTTATTACCAGGGCTGGCAACAATTCGATCAACAACTTCTTTTTGTAGCATAAAGTGCATGTCTTTAAATAAGTGACTAAAACCAATCAGGTGAAATAAGATGGGTGAGGAGATATTATAAGGAAGATTGCCAATCAACTTGATTTTCTTTTCTTGATAAAGCGTATTAAAATCAACCTTAAGTACATCTTTATGTATAATGTGTAAATCACCTTTATCCTGGCATTTTTCTTGTAAAAGCGGGATAACATCACGATCAAACTCAATCACAGTGAGTTGTTTTGTTATCGCCAGGATGTGTTGTGTTAGCGCACCAAGACCAGGGCCTATTTCAATTACCTGGTCATCGGGCTTTATCCTTGCTTTAGAAATAATATTGTGAATAATGTTTTGATCGTTGAGAAAATTTTGTCCTAAAGATTTTTTTGCTTTATGTTGCACTTTACTCACTTTGGTAGTTCCAGTTTTGGGTCAAGAATTTTAACATAGGCATTATCACGCAATGACATCATCCAGGTTTTCACAGCTTGCTGTGCGTTGTTTTGGAAAAGTGCATTAAGCGCTTGGGTTTTTTGAAATTCTTTGGTATTGTCTTTTTGGCGTTTTCCGGTGACTTCAATAATCTGCCAGCTATTACCGACTTTAAATGGTTGAGAGACTGTGTTTTGCTGGATATTTTTAATTTCTTGTGCAAGCTTGCCAGGTAAGCCATCTAAACTTACCCATCCCATGCTGCCACCTTGATCAGCATTGTCGTGATTGTCTGAGTTTGACTTTGCCAAATTTGCAAATGATTGTCCGTTTTTAATCGCATTAACAATACGCAGTAATTTTGCCTTTGCTTGTGAATCATCAATAATAGGTGTTGTATCAATCACAATTTGTCTGACTTTATATTGTTCAACAAAGTGCTTTGCGCTTTTTGGTATTTTTATATCAACAAGGCGGACGATTTGCACACCATTATTGGCGACAAACGGCGCAGAAATCTGGCCCTTTTTCATGTTTTCAACGGCTTTGGCATAGATGCCTGGTAACTGATCAAGTGTCTTCCAGCCAAGTAAGCCGCCACTTGAAGCATTAGTGCTTTTTGAGTATTTTTGCGCCGCCTCACTAAATGTCAGTTTGTTTGATTTGATTTCATCAATAATGTCTTTTGCTTTTTGAATGGCCGCTTTTTCAGTGCTCTGGTCAGTATCGCTACCCAAAGGCAATAGAATGTTCTGTACCTGATACTGAGTGTTTTTGTTGGTAAAGTGCTTGGCGATATATTTATCTATTTCTGCTGGGGGAATATAGATTTTCCCTGCAATAGCACGCTGTTGTAGTTTATTAATCATCAGTTGATCTTGCATGGTTTTAAAGTAGTCTTCAAAATCAAGTCCTGATGCCTTTAGTTTTTGCTTTAGACTATCCATAGTAATCCCATTTTGTGCAAGGATCTCATCAATAGTTGCATTAACTTCGCTAGCTGGAACACTAATTCCCTGGCGTTTTGCCATTTGAAGCGCAATAGTCTGGTTAATTAACTGCTGCAATACCTGGCGTTGTAATGTTAATGTGTCAGGCATTGATACATTTGGCTGCATTTGTATTTGTGCTTTGCTTTTAATTACTTCTGCATTAAGTTGATCTAGTGTGATTGGCTGATCATTAACAACCGCAACAATTTCATTGATCAGATGCTTGCCTTTTGGTGGCTGTGTATTTTGTGCTGCCGATGCTTGAGGTTTTTGCAGCAGTGATGGTGGTGTGTTTTGGTTTTGATTAGTGATTTCTGAAAAATTCAACGTTGCAAAAGCAAGACTTGAGGTCATACATAATGCTAAAGCAAGAGTTTTTTTAAAACGCATGAATAAGCTCATTGATTTGTTTAACTATAAGGCATTATATACGTACAGCATGCCATTTTACAGAATTTATTGCGTTGATTTACTGGTTGATTAATTAAAACCGGAATCAGGCGTGTAACCATTAATCATATCCAGTCGTTGGCCTAAAGAGCTTGCACTACTGCCACCTAAGCCTTTGAGTTCAAACTGGATAATATAAGCATTGTTAAGTGGGCCTGTGATCGTAGATGGATTGTTTGGATCACTTGAAGAATCGACATAGCGCTGTGCCAAAAAGCGAATTGCCCAGCTGCAGGCATCATATTGGATTCCTGCAAACATATTAATCGTGTGTCTGGTGTTAAATGCATAACTCCAAAGCCCTGCAACTGACCAGTGCGGGGACAGCTTCCATAAGGATGAAAAGGTGATTTGGGATAGATTATCCGGTAAATCACCTGCCTGGATTTGTGCTGGTGTCAGTGATGCATAGTTATTTTTGATATTCTGATAACCAATATTAAAAATATGCATGTTATCTGGTTTATATTGAATCTGATAACTTTGTGAGTCGACATTATTATTATTTGGGTTATAGGTTGCATCAGTCATCAGTGTCCAGTGGGGCAGAAACTGATAGTTAAAAAAGCCTGCGACATCAGAGAAATTAGCATCGTAAAAAGGAACTTGATTGCTGCTGCCTGTGCAGTTTTGATCGGTACCTGAGCAAAGTGAAACCTTTCTATCCGCAAAATAAGCGATTTGACCAATACCTGTGCTTAAAATATTTTGTCCTGTTTTTGCATCATTAATAGAAGTTTGCAGCGCATAGGATAGCTGATTGGCATTATTAATTCGATCAAAGCCTGTAAACATATTTGTCTGGAACAATGAGGCATAAGAGAAGTTACTCATCGAGGTATCAAACAGTGGGATATTGCTTTGGTTTTGATAAGGAATATAGGTATAAAATAGCCGTGGTTCTAAGGTTTGCGTGTAGGCATGATTGTTCCAGTTAAAGCTTCGGTCAAAATATAGCCCTGTATCCACATTGATGATTGGCAAGCTGCGAACGATATTTTGCTCTGGGTATTCATTCTGACTAAACTTACTTGCAGATGTTTGACTTCTGTTTTGCAAGGCATAGGCGGTTTCTGTCATTGTTAAGGAAGGCGTGAAAAATCCCCAGCTTTTTTGTATGGGAAAGCTTATTTCAGGTGCGCTATAAAGCCTTTGGCCTTGTACTTGTGATACCCCATCAAGGCTTGGTTTATAAAAATAAGTATACTGGTTTGCCCAGGCAAAATTCATATGAGACAGCACGCTTGGATAATTGGCGTTAAGGTTTATTTGTGGCATCATCCAGTAAGGTCTGTTAGCTAAATACATCGTATCATCGATGACATCATAAGCCTGAAGCGTTGTGTCAGCCTTCCAGTGTGGGTTGTTATAACTTACTTGGAACTCACGATTAAGTAGGGTTTGGGTAGAAAGCCCCATATCGTTGTTATCAAAGTCATTATAAAAGTCTTTATCGCCAATGTACTGGTAATTTAAAAGGCTTTGCCAGTTTCTGCCATAAGTGCCGGTATCCTGAATCGATAACGCTTTTCGCTCCATATTGTCTCGACGGTCATGTGGCATGTATTGTGCTTCAATATTACCTTGTTGTGTTTGTGTTAAAAAACGGAAATTTCCATCAAATAAAATACCGCGGTGATTATAAACAGTAGGCGTCAGCAGGAAGTCATAGTTTGGCGCTATGTTCCAGTAAAAAGGTGTTGAAAGGTAATAACCAGAATTGCTGTTATAGCCGATAATAGGGTACAAAAAGCCTGTTTTACGGCGGTTATCGATCGGGAAATTAAGATAAGGCCAGTAGAGAATTGGCATTCCTTTGACATAAAAAAGCATATTATAAACGCTTCCCAATCCTGATTGTCTATCAAGATCTAACGTTGTTGCCGATATTTGCCAATCATCATCATATGGACTTGAAGTTGCATAAGTTGCATCTTTTAGAACATAATTCGTTTTACTTTTTTGAATCACCTGGTCGGCATGACCATGCGCAAATCCTGTGAAATTTTTCTGCTGCTCTGTAGAAGCAGCTAACACATTTGTCATATCGCCACCGGGCTTCTCACGAACACGAATTAAATAGTAGGTGTCATCAAAAACGGCGGTATTATTGTTTATATTTGCCGTCCCTTTTTTACTTATGGCAAGCTGCCCTGGCTGGCTTAAATTAACATTGCCAGATAAATCAATTTTATCTACCTTCTGTGAATTGTCGGTCTTTTGCAATACCGCCTTATCTGCAGATAGATATTGATTGCCTTTTTTCACTTCTACCGTACCTTGGGCAATAATTGTCCCACTTTGGGAGTACTGACCTTGTTGTGCTTTTATGACAGGATCTTTACTTGGGTTTGGAATGATAGGGTATTGATAGTAATACCCACCACAAATATTATCTGGGTCGGCGGTAGGTACCCAGTTCAAGGCATCTGCAATGATTTGCGTTTTTTCTTTCGGAAGAATGTTCTTTTTAAATAGATCCTGTGTTTTATTACCAATTTCAAAGCATGACCACTGATTATCCTTAATGGTGCATTTCCATGATTTTTGTAGGGGGTTTTCTATTGTGATTTTACCAATGCTGACTCCTGGAATTGAGCAGATGATTACCAAAGGAAGCAGTCTTTTGTTAAAGTGTTTTTTTATCATGTCAGTCAGTAGCTTTTCGGTTTTGTTATGCGTTTAAGCTTGCAAGCTTTGCTTTAATCTCTATTGATCTACTGCTATTCTATCGTGTTGGCGGTATAATTCTAGGAAAAAGTTTATGGAGTCAAGATTTTTACAAATTGTTACCTGGTTAAAAAGCGAGTTTCCAGGGTTTAATGGCCAGCTGGTGCCACTGGTGCAAGATGCAAGTTTTCGACAGTATTATCGGGTGTATATTGATAATAAAAGCTA
Organism: Facilibium subflavum; assembly: GCF_003574485.1. Classification (GTDB taxonomy): domain Bacteria; phylum Pseudomonadota; class Gammaproteobacteria; order Francisellales; family Francisellaceae; genus Facilibium; species Facilibium subflavum. The sequence goes on along the minus strand of NZ_QLIT01000007.1, from coordinate 19,618 downwards.
TATTGTGATGGATGCACCGCCAAAAAAAGAAAAGCCTGACATTTTTTTTCGTCTGACACGATTGCTGCGTTTTTTTCAGCTAAACACGCCTGAATGTTATGCATATGAACAGCAGCTAGGTTTTTTACTGCTGGATGATTTTGGTGACCAGCAATTGTTTCATTATATTAGCCAGTCAAAAGATTTTAAGATATATGATCAAGTACTGGCATTGATCAGCTGTTTTTGGCAAATTGATCATTCACTTGTACCTGAGTACCAAGCCAGTAAACTGGCAAGTGAAATTGATTTAATGAAAAGCTGGTTTTTCCAGTGGCTCGGAATTGATGGTAATATTCTTCAGGATATTCTTCCAGGCTATCAATGGTGCAGACAATTATTAGTTAACAATGCAGTAAGCCAGCCATCTGTTTTTGTATATCGCGATTTTCATGCAAAGAATATTATGTGTCTGGGGCAGCAGTTTGGTTTAATTGATTTTCAGGATGCAGTCAGTGGGCCATTAACTTATGACTTGGTTTCAATTTTAAAAGACTGCTACATTGAGCTGCCTAAGCCTGTTATACAAAAGCATTTAATAGCCCAATACCATCAGGCTAAAAAAATGGCTATTATTGCTAATGATATTGAGTTTGAAGACTTTAAACGCTGGTTTGATTTGATGGGACTTCAGCGTCATATGAAGTGTCTGGGTATTTTCACAAGGCAGTATTTGCAAAATCATAATCAAAGTTATCTTGCCTATTTGCCTCAAGTAATGCGCTATATTGATGAAGTGTTAGAAGCATATGAGAGCTTATCTGAGTTTGCAATGTGCTGGCGGTTGGCGGTGAAACCAAAGTTTAAAACAAAGTATGCATCTATTGATTTGCCTTATTCACAATAGTTACGCACTTTGCTATTTTTGTATATCACCTCATCCGTCACAGCCGCTTGGCGGCTGTCCATGCAAGATTTGTTCCTTAGCAATAATGGTTGGGGCCGTATGCAAAGGCTGATCCAATTACAGAAAACCTAAAAGATAGCTTTTGGTTTTGGCCATTACTGTCTTAGTTACTTATGATTGCCACGTGGATCGCCGCCAAGCGACGATGACGTTGATGCACACTTCTAGTAACGGCTACGCTTGCCAAGCACGGATGGCAAAGTTTGCATATAACCCCAAGGATTAGTGGGAACTTATTGATTTTAAGTGTCATTGTTTTTGTAAAGCGTTTTCTTGCACAATAAATCCCTGAAAATGCGTAACTCCAGTTATTCATCTCATAGTACAAGATAGAATGACGCAGGTAAAAGCAATTATTTTATGATGTCTGGTTATATTTCACTTGAGCTGGTGTTAAACTATGGCCTTATAGAATGATGGGTAAAGAAAAGAATATGTCGATTCGTTTTGCGCATTTAAGCGTTCATAGTGAATACTCGCTGATGGATAGTATCGTGCGCCTAAAACCACTACTAAAATCGTGTTATCAGCGTGAGATTCCTGCGGTTGCTTTGACTGATATGTGTAATATGTTTGCGGCAATTAAGTTTTATAAATCAGCGCTTGCGCAAGGGGTCAAACCAATATTTGGCTGTGATCTCTTGGTCGATGTTAAAGAGAAACACTACCAGCTAACACTGCTTGCAAAAACAAACAAAGGGTATCAGTCAATTGTTCAGTTAATATCTAAAGGGTATCTTGAAGCCAAACGCTGGCATGGGATTCCTGCATTACCTAAAGATTGGCTTACAGAGGTTGATTTAAGTGAGGTTTTTATTTTAAGTGGTGCTTTGGCAGGTGAACTTGGCCATGCGCTTTTATCTGGTGAAATAAATACAGCGAAAAAAATAGCGCAAAGCTATATTGATTTATGTGGGCAGGGGAATTTCTTTATTGAACTGCAACGCATTGGTCTGGATAACGAAGAAGAATATATCACGCTTGCATCACAATTAGCAGCATCAGAACAGATTCCCCTTGTTGCTACCAATAACGTGCGTTTTCTTGATGCGGATGATTATGATGACCATGAAGTGCGCGTTGGTATTTATGAAGGTTATACGCTTTTAGATGAAACACGAAAAAGTCAGTATACCGCACAGCAGTATCTACGCTCAGCAGATGAAATGTGTCAGTTATTTGCAGATATCCCGGAAAGTCTTGATAATAGTGTGTATATTGCTGAGAACTGTAATGTGACTTTCACACTTGGTAACGCTGTTCTACCGAAGTTTGATATCCCTGATGGGATGACTGAAGAGGCCTATTTTTCCAAAGTGTCTTATGAGGGGTTAAATAAGCGATTTGATCTGTTACTTATGGGAAAATCAGATAAGGAACAGCAACAGATAAGGCAATCGTATCAAGCCCGTTTGCAAAAAGAAATTGATGTGATTTGCCAAATGGGTTTTCCTGGGTATTTTTTGATTGTTGCTGACTTTATTCAGTGGTCTAAAGATCATGATATTCCTGTGGGGCCTGGACGTGGTTCAGGGGCTGGATCATTGGTTGCCTATGCATTAGGTATTACCGATATTAACCCGATTCCTTATGGATTGCTTTTTGAGAGATTCTTGAATCCAGAGCGTGTTTCCATGCCAGATTTTGATATTGATTTTTGTATGGATGGTCGCGACCGGGTAATTGAATATGTGGCACAAAAATATGGAGATCAAAGTGTCTCACAAATTATCACATATGGCTCTATGGCAGCTAAAGCAGTCGTACGAGATGTCGGGCGTGTGTTAGGTCAGCCGTATGGGTTTGTTGATAAAATTGCCAAACTGATTCCAAATGACTTAGGCATTAAACTTGATGATGCAACTTGTGAAGGCACACCGCTTTATGCGTTTGCAAAAGAAGATGATACCGTTGCAGATATCTTGCAGACAGCAAAGAAATTAGAGGGGTTAACGCGCAGCGTTGGTAAACATGCCGCAGGTGTTGTGATTTCACCTTCTAAAGTCACAGATTTCTCCCCGGTATATTGTGAGGAAGGCTCAACACAGCTTGTGACACAATTTGATAAAAAAGATGTTGAGGAAGTTGGTCTGGTCAAGTTTGACTTTTTGGGTCTTAGGAATTTAACCATTATTAATAATGCGCTTAAGATTGTGAACAAACAGCGCATGCAAGAAGGCCAAAGTGAACTTGATATTGATTTGATTCCTATGGATGATCAAAAAACATTTGTATTACTGCAAAAAGCCGAGACAACGGGTGTTTTCCAGCTGGAATCAAGAGGGATGAAGGAGCTGATAAAGCGGCTAAGACCGGATTGTTTTGAGGATATTATCGCTTTGGTTGCCTTGTATCGGCCAGGGCCTTTGGGTTCAGGGATGGTGGATGATTTTGTTAATTGTAAGCATGGTCGTCAAAAGGTTGTTTTTCCACATCCAAGCCTTGAGGGGATACTCAAGGAGACTTATGGAACAATTTTATATCAAGAACAGGTAATGCAAATTGCTCAGGTTTTGGCAAATTATTCATTGGGGCAGGCTGATTTATTGCGCCGTGCAATGGGTAAGAAAATCCCTGAGGAGATGGCAAAACAGCGTGAGAGCTTTGAAAAAGGTGCTTCTGAGAATGGCATTGATGTGAAATTAGCAAGCTCAATTTTTGATTTAATGGAAGAGTTTGCCAAGTATGGTTTTAATAAATCACATTCGGCTGCTTATGCTTTGGTATCATATCAAACTGCCTATTTGAAGGCACATTACCCAGAAGCATTTATGGCGGCTGTTTTATCTTCGGATATGGATAATACCGATAAGGTCGTTAATTTTATTAACGAGTGTAAAAAAATTGGCGTTGTCTTGCTGTTGCCAGATATCAACACCAGTCAATATGATTTTACAGTGAATAAAGAAGCACAAATTGTTTATGGGCTTGGTGCCATTAAGGGTGTAGGGCATTCAGCAATTGATATGATTTTATTGGAAAGACAGCAAAATGGTGCGTTTCAAGACCTTTATGATTTTTGTGCACGTGTTGATTTACGTAAGGTGAATAAGCGTGTTTGTGAAGCACTTGTTTTCTCAGGTGCAATGGACGGGTTTAATCAGGAAAGAGAAAGCCTGATCGCGCAGCTGGATGATGCAATGAAATCAGCTGAACAGGTTGAGAAAATGCAAAACAGTGGCCAGATGGACTTATTTGGGTTCGGTGATAGTGTTGCGCATAAACCGGCACCATTGCCATTAGAAAGCATCCAGAAGTGGTCGAATAAGCAAAAACTTATTTATGAAAAATCTGTCTTGGGCTTATCTTTGTCTGGGCACTTGATTGATGAAGATCGTTTTTGGTTAAAAAAACTAAATATAACCCCTTTGAATCAAATTACACCCACCCGACGAAAGGAGTCAATTGTGCTTGCTGGGATTGTGGTATCAATCACTCAGCGCAAAACAAAATCAGGTAACTTAATGGGGGTGCTTCAGATTGATGATGGCAATGAGCGTTTAGAGCTGGTTGTTTTTAGTGAGTTATTTGATCGTGTTAAACCACTTTTAAAGGTTGATGAGACGATTATTGTTGAAGGTGAGGCAAGTATTGATGCTTATAATGATCAGTTGAGGATTAACGCATTAGAGATTCAAGCAATCCAGCAATATATCGACACACATATTAAAGGATTGTGTTTTAAACTACCATTGGAAAAAGCCTCAACAGTGTATCGGTTGTTATCAGATTGTACGCAAAAAAATCATAATGAAAAAACCATCAGGATTAAGTTTGAGATGCCTGGCTATGAGGTGGATCTATTAAGTGAAACTGTGCCATGCTCGATATACAAACTTGTTTCATTATGTCATGATGAGCCTGTAAAATCTTTTCATCTTTCTTTAATTCATTGATTACCGGTATACCTTTTCGTTATATATATAATTAATTTTATTTATTAGTAGATCTGTGCTTTCTGTGCCACAATATCTTTACCATTTAAAGCAAGTGCTGCATGATACACTTTGTGGCACATATACCACTCGCAAAAGACAAAGTAATAAAGGTTGTGAAAGGGTTTATGAGTGGTATGTTAGCTTTTAATCATACTGTGAAAAGGAGCGTATATGCCAAATCAATACAGTGATAATTTTGAAATCAATATGGCTAAAAAATATGGCAAGTCTGCCAATGAGGTTTTACAGGATTTTTATGAAAAGGGCATTTCTTATATTGAAGCATCAGATATGACAGGCTATAAAGTTTGGACAGTGAAGCGCTGGTGTCGACGTTATGGGATTTCTTTGGCAAAAAAAGACTACAAACACGCCGCAGGCCAATGTGATGTGTTAGCCAAAATTCATGAATCAAAAGTAAATAAATACAATATCTTTAGCCGTAAATGGGTTGTCTATCACTAAACCATAAGCAAATTGTCTATATGGTTAAAGCCAGGGGGCGGTGAAGCTATCTTCGAGCGTTTCTATTGCTAAATCTGTTTTATTTCCACTTGATCAAAAATACTTTCTCAATACAGTCAGCTTGTCCGAAGTGACCTTGCGGTATCGCTTTTAGCCTAAATATTCGTTATATTCTGTCTGTCTTATGACATGGTGCTGGATGTATTTAAGCATCTGGTAAATTTACATTAAAGATAAATGAATACTAGGAGAAAGAAGATGCCTAAAATAAACCGTAGTCAGCCAATTGACATCCCAAATAGCCGTGAAATACCAGTACCAGGTGCTGATGGTTACTTAGGAGATGGCCATTTTGTGGGTAGCCTTCCCTCAGAAAATCAAGGGGTTGATTGGCGTTTAGCGCAGGCTGATCCTGAGTTATATGAAGAGCAGATAAACGCTTTTTTTCATATGGAAATGTATGCAAATAACTCAGATCTAGCGCCTGAAAACTAATTATCAGGTAGAATACTATTGGCCTTATTATCTATAGGCTAGGCCTTATCATTTCTGCGCTAAAACGATATAGCGCATATTATTGTTGGCCTTAATGGTACCCCATAATTTATCGCATTAGGGTCAACAATAATGTGCAGCAAGAAATGTACAAAATGATTTACGATGGGTATAGACTTTAGTCGCTTGAATGTGTTTGATATAAGATATCTGCACCGCGATCAAAGCTTGTAATATCACCTTTAAGCTTCCAGTTTGGTGTTAAGGCAAAAGTAGCAATACCTTGCTGCTCTCCTGTAAATACACCGACACCATAGCTCAGATAAAGTCTTGGTGTCAGTTGCTTTCCAATAAATACAGCCGTGTTATTTTGTTGACTTGTTGTATTGGTCGTAGTCGTTTGAGTGCTATTTAGGCTGCCAAGAGAAAACTCTGTTAGTGCAAGTCTGTCTTTTAATTCATCGATAATACCACTGCCGCCTTCATTGATTGCTAAGAGTAAAGCAGCTTGTGATAAGGCGTCAGATGCGTTTTGTGAACTGCTGTCATCATCAAGCGTTCGACCAAATAAAATATATGAGAGAATGTCGGATTGCTTTAACATGGGTTTGGAAAAAAGGCGAATATTGGGATTATTTGCCGTGCCTGTAATTTCAATACCGATTTCATCGGGTGCATCTTGTTGTGTTAATTGCACTGAGCTTGGAATGTGATAGTAAGCCGTAATCGATAACAGTGGGTTACCAATGGGTGTGCTGTTAAACATAATCTTTGAGTCACTGCTAAGCGTGAAAGTTTTTCCATAAGCATTAAAAACGCCATCTTTTGGTATGATAATCCCAACGCCTAAAACAGGCTGGTTGGGCTTGCTTGTGATGTTAATACTACCTTTGATTTGTGTTTGAATACCAAGCCCTGATAAGTGCGCATTATCCCCAAGATCCACTTTAATATTAAGATCAAAAGGATTGGCTTCTTGCTTGTCTTCAAGAGGCTGGTTTGCCTTGTTGACATAGATAACATCATTTTGAATCGTATTCTGAAGATTAGTGCTTTTTAATGCTTGAAGGTTAACCATCAGTGCATCGATAAACAAATTCCCACTTAGCGACATGCTGCCATTTTTAGTGAAAACAAGATCTGGTGATAAGGTAAGTGAGCGCTCTGGTGTATTGATTAAGTTGAGTTTTTTGCCGTTTATAAATAGTTTTGTATTTACATGACCATTGATAAGCTCACTGGTTCCGGTGATGCTAAATGGCTGATTTTTAATCGCCCCAGATGCATTGATATTCATCTTAAGCGGCGGTGTGATATCGATAGAGGCTTTTAACTGATTAATTTCACTATTAAGCGGCAACAACGTTATTTCACCGTTTTTTAATAAAATATTGCCGCTTATTTCGGGTTGCATTAGTTTTTTACTAAAGTGAAGATTTGCCGTGATATCTCCTTTTGTGATTTTCGTTGGAAATTGTGGGAAAAAGCTGCTAAGCCAGGCAAGATTGCTCGCAAGTACATTAACTGATGCATTAATACGAGCATTGGTAAGATCTGCAAGTTCAACGTTTTGTATATCTGCCTTAGCATTCACTTTGTTTCCTGGGAAGCTTGCCTTTAATTTGGCATCGACTTTTTTGTCTTTTAAGCTGGCTTTAAATGATAAAGAAGAAATATCAAGTGCCTGTTGTATTGGGTTTGTAAGATTGAGTTTTGTGAAGATATTCGGTGTTATCTGAATGAGTTGACCACTGCCATGTATATTTAGACTTGCAATGGGTGTTTGGTTTGCAGCTTGATTAAAGTTTGCGTCAATTAAAAGCTTTAGATCACCTTCACGCAAAGGGCCTTCTGGGAAGAATTGACCAGGGGTTAAAAGCGCTTTTGCTTGAAACTGTGTGATGTTTGATGTGGCATTTGCATTTAGATCCACATAATCCCCAATAGCATTTGTTAAATGCAAATCATCTACTTGTACGCCATTTTCTTTTGTCAATGAAATCGCTGTTGGGGCTTTTAGTTGCCAAAGCTGATGGGAAAGCTTATCTTTAATCTGAAGTTTGGTCAGTTGCAGTACAATGCCTTGTAAAGATAAGCGCTTAAGATCACTTTGCAGATCAATATCGGCACTGGGTGCTTGTGCTTGAAGATCAAGCTTATTCTCATCTATAGATAAAGTAAGTGATGAAAGTGATAAGTTGTGCCCATAACGGATATCAGATAAATCAAAATCAAGCTTAAGTGATTGCGCTTGTTTTTGATCTACTTTAATTGCGCCATTTGTTTTAATACTGCCTTGCAGTGTTGATAGATAGCGCTTTAAATCCAAAATATGCGCTTGCCAGTTGGCAGATAAAATACCGTTTTTAAGCGAAAAGTCTGCACTTATTTTGTCATTATTATTTTCGTTGGTAACGATAAAAGGTGCAACCTCAATGCCATTATCACGCTGTGAGAGCATTAACTGGCAGTGTAGTTTTTGCTGATACATCAAAGCATCGCAAAAATGTGTGGTAAGTGTGAAGTGATTTTCTTTTGTGCTTATTGTGCCACCAATGTTCAGATGTGCAGGCAGATTTTGCTTCAGTGATTGCAATTGCATTTGCCAGTCGATCTTATCATGAAAGATAAAATCAGTTGTCAGCTTCAGTGTCTTAGGGATTTCTAATACAGTATTGATCTCACCAGGGTTAAAAGTGCTTTTTAGCTGGTAGAGGTGTGTCGTTTTGTTTTCAACTATTTTGCCTTGGCTTGTAATGAAAAACTGTTTGGCAAAGCTTCCGTAGATATGTGTTTGTGTGCTTTTAAGTGAATATTTTTGATAGGTTGCATTAAGCTGATTTAAAGTAAGATTTGTGTTAAATGGGTCATTTAAGTGAATATAACCGCTAAGGTTAAGGTTGCTTTGGTATTGAGGAATGTTAAGTGAGGTCTGATAAAGGGTTAGTTTATCGCCAATAATCGTAAGCTTTGTTATATGTGTTTTTTGTGCTTTAATGATTGGCTTGTTGTCCATAAGATAGCTGATATTCTGTACCTGTATGTTTTTGGCATAAAGGTTTAATGGCATCACAAAAGGCTCAGTAGAAGGCATGTTGGTCTTTTGCGTGTCAAGCTTTACGTTAACGCGAGCATTTTGAGCGATTAAGGTATTAACCGTAAGGTGCTGATTGAGTAAAAGATCCGTTAAAGACCAGTCAATGGTAATATCATCAATTTCAATATCAACGTCATCTTGTTTAATGATAAGCTTTTGAAGATGCAGGTTGGTTATTGTGCCAGAGATATCACCTGACAGGTAAACTCCTTGTTGATGTAATATGGCATTGGCAATGCGCTGACTGATTTTTAAGCCTTGGGTGGTAAATAGTAAAAAGCTTAGGATTGCTGCAATAAGCAGTAACAGAAAAGATATGATCACAGCAATACGTTTAGACCATTTCTTCATAACGTAATTCCTATGCTGATATCAGCGCGCCAATGCTCATCACCTGGGTTTAAGGTTCTGCTGAGAAAAAGCATAAATGGGCCAAGTGGCGTTTTATAGCTTAATCCAATACCAGCTGCTCTTAATATCTCAACATCACTAAAATCGATTTTATTTGATGCATTCCCCGTATTGTAATAAAGCATCATGCTGAAATTGCCATAGATGCGTTGCTCAACACCTGCAAACGCGGTTGCCAGGTATTTTCCGCCGGTAATATTCCCATTAATAGCAGGCCCTTGGCTTAGGTAGGGGTATCCAAGTAAATTTCCAATGCCACCGGCATAAAAGCGAAAGTTAGGCGCAATACTTTGGATATTACTTACATCCATTGCACCAAAGTTGCCATCAAGCACGATGCGATTGTATTCTTTCATCAAAGGAATGCTCAATGTTGCACTGGTTGCGTTTCTTACAAAATGTTGATCAGATAAGCTTTTTACCGCGGTTTGGAAGATGTTGTTGACCATCAAACCTGCTTTCCAAAAGCCATATTCACGCATATTATCAAATCGTAGTGAAAAGGTTGGCACAAAGTATTTGCCATATTCATCATTTGGCTGAGCGCTGGTATCGTAGTTCGTGAAATATTGCTGGATGCCAAAAGATAAGTGCCAATGCCCATATTTATGGGTGCGTGAAAAGCCAAAATTTGTCTGTCTTTCATTATACGTATCTGTTTGAATATAATCCTGTTGTGCGTTGATCTGCCAGTTATCATGCAATGGGTCTTTTCCTGGAATCGTATAAACAGTACTAAAGCTTGTGTTAGCGGGCGAAGCCTGTGTATTAAAGGAAAACTGCTGGCCTGAGTCTGTTACATGGCGAAATAATGTGCCAAAGCTGACCCTTGGGCCTGTGAAAGAGCCGTAACCCACACCAAAGCTGTACACTCGGGCGTATCCTGCTGTTAATTGTACATTGACCGGAACAAGGTAATTTGTCGTGTCTCTTTTTGAGATTTGCGGCACAATCTGTGCGCCGCTGAAATAGCCGCTGTCCTGTAGTCGCTTATTTGCCTGAGTGATTTTATGTTGCGTAAAAAGATCATTTTCATTTAGCCTGATCAAGCGGTTGATAAGGTTTTCATCATAATTAAATCGTTTTTGATTGATTGTGATTTTTCCAATGCGATAACGAGATCCTGTGTCAAGTGTTAAAATCACTTGTGCATGATAGCTGTTAAGGTCAATGCGAATTTGATGCGCAATGAGTTGCGCGTCTAAAAAGCCTTCATCAAATGCTGTATTTGTTAGCGCTGTCTTAGCTTTTTCATAAGCTTGTTGTGTTAAAACATTGCCTTGTTTAAGTGGAAAATTATCCAGAAGATCTTGGAATGATTTAAGTGACTTTCCAGCGCCTTTGATTTCAATTTGCAGTTGATTGATTTTAAGCGGTTGATTCAATTGAATATTAAAAGTAACAAGCCATTGGTTGTTCGCTTGTGTTAATTTTGTATCAATATCAGGCTGATAATAACCATAAGGCTGAAGTAAGGTGATTATCTCGCTTTTGCTTTTTTGCATGAGAATCGGGATTTGATTAGGATGTTCACTGGCGTAATCTTTAAAGCGTGAAATGGTGAGGTTGCTTGAAAGCTCTTTTTGCAGAGATTTGTCTTTGATGCCATTTATCTGAATAATTAATGATGATTTACTTGTTTGTGCATAAGCACACCATACCATTGACAGGGTAAGCATAAATGCAACCAGAACCTGTACAATAACGCTCAAGCGGGATATTGCAAAATATTGCACTATAAACAAGCCAGAATTTTTTATTGCTCTTAGTGAAAATTATATACTGTCAGCTATTTATTTGACAGTGAATATGGCTAGAAAATGGGACCAATATAATTTTTCTAATTGGCAAATAATGGGTGTTTTTTGTTGTTTTTTTTCACAATTTTGTTTTTTTGTTAACCTGTTGGTGGTACTATAGAGACACTCTTTGTAGATGATTTTAAACCATATAATGGATATAGGGTATGAAGCGTTGTTATATTTTTTTTGATGGGACCGGCAGCAATATTAACTCGCAACAAGAACAAAAAATTGGCAGGGATATTATTGCAGAGCTTTTTATACACTGCCAGGCTGAAGATATAAAGCCCTTAGGTTTGAATTTATTAAATATTAATGCATTGCCCGCGCAGAGAAATGAACTTGCTGGCATGAGTGATGTTAAGGCATATTTTCCAGGGCCTGGTGCAGAGAGCTGTCAGTGGGAAGGGTATACATATAAAACACCAGGGGGCGGGGATAAAAAAATATTTTCAGAAGACATCTGGTCATTAAATACAATTAATCAACTATTTGGGAATGGGTGGCTGTATAATATTCACTGTGCATTTCAGCTGGTGCAATTTCTGAATGATGAAGACAATGATACTGTTTTTTATATTCTAGGTTATTCTCGTGGTGCAATTACAGCAATTTCGCTTGCTGCACGGATGGCTGGTGCTAATATCTCTGTTGCTTATCTTGCTCTTGTTGACCCTGTTGCTGGTGGGACGGTAGGGAGTGTTGAGAAATTTAACCTTGAGGCATATCAAGGTAATAGAATTTTGCCCTATAAAATTAATTCCAATGTGGCGTTATGCGATATTTTTTATGCATGTACTGAAAGAAGAGCTGAGTTTTCTCCACAGCTACCAGTGAAATATATCAGGAAAGATCTGCAAAGCAAGCCACTTTTAATTGACGATCAGGTAAACTGTTACCTGCACTTTATCAATGGCGATCATAAACAAATTGCTTATGTGGAAAGGCGCCATGAAAAAAGAATCTGCCAAGCAGCCATAGACGTCTGTAATATTATTGCTTCAAGAAAAGTTTTTGATCAGTCTCCATACTTATTCGCGCTGTCAAGGCAGCGTGATGAATATTATGAGCCAGATCCAGTCAGTAAATCTCTCACTTATTTACCAAGAACAATTAGTAGGTTATGGCGTTATTCAGGAGGAAGCTACTACTCTTCAAAGTATAGAGCAAACTATGTCCATGATCTTGAAATTTTGGATAGGATACAAAGACAAAGTGCTTTTCCTATAGCTAAAAATGTAAAAAATAGCGATCTTATTGCGCTGGTTGATAATATTATGCCAACAGGGTGGTATTCAAAAACGCCTTTTCGTACTGATCGGAAATCAAAATGGCTAAAGCAGATAAAAGCAGATATTTGCTTTGATGCTCAGGAAGATCCAGAAATTATAGACTCTTATGCGTTTAGTAGGCATTACTTGATGAGGATTATTACGGTTGCATTGGTAGTAAGAGGGGGAAATCCTATAACAAGGACAGGGAGGAATTTACTTAATTTGATCAATGGTGGTGCAAGATATAACAAATTTAAAAAAATAATTAAGTGTGAGCTTTATATCTCAAATAAGCATATTGCTTATCATGACCTTTTAACTTTTACCAATACCGATCTTTCTGTGCTTGCAGATAAGGATGCAAAAGAAACGCTTTATAATGGTCGAATGCTTGCAAGGTGATGATATGCATATCAAAAGCATATAGCGTAAAAGTGCTAATACTCCTATATTTTCGTTGCTTGAGCGTTTATAATTGTGCCAAATTAAAATACCTCTATTTGTTGTTATTGTTTTAATAAGCATGGCTTTATAACAGTACAAAGTATCAGAGGCAGTGAAAATTTATGGGAGGCAATTGTGTCTGAATTTCTTCAAGATATTGATGTGACAGAAACCAACGAGTGGCTGGAAGCATTTGGTGATGTTATTGAGCGTGAAGGCAAGGATCGCGCGGTATTCTTAATGAATCAACTATTAAATAAAGCCGGTGAAATTGGGCTGTCAAATGCCTATGGTTCACCAAAACAAGTCACTTTTGCCAACACGATTTCAGTCAGTGAGCAGCCAGAATATCCAGGTGATTTGGAAATCGAAAGAAAAATTGAGAATTTAAACCGTTGGAATGCCGCTGTAATGGTCGCTAAAGCCAATAAAAAAGATGGCACATTAGGTGGTCATATTGGTTCAGGTGCATCAATCATGACCTTATATGAAGTAGGGTTTAACCATTTTTTTCAGGCACCAAGTAAAGACCAGGCTGGTGATTTGGTTTTTTATCAAGGCCACACAACACCGGTTATTTATGCACGATCTTATTTGGAAGGACGTTTAAGCCAAGAGCAGTTAAGTAATTTCCGCCAACAGGCATTTAAAGGTGATAAAGGTTTGTCTTCCTATCCACATCCTTATCTACAGCCAGATTATTGGCAATTTCCAACCGTTTCCATGGGACTTGGGCCATTACAAGCCATTTATCAGGCGCGTTTTATGAAATATTTGCACGCGCGCAAACTTGCTGATACGGCTAACCGTAAAGTCTGGGCTTTTTGTGGTGATGGTGAAATGGATGAGCCAGAGTCATTAGGTGCGATTAATCGTGCTGCACGTGAGGGCTTGGATAATTTAATCTTTGTGATCAATTGCAACCTTCAACGTCTTGATGGCTTGGTTGATGGTAATGGCAAGGTTGTAGAAGAATTTGCCCAAATCTTTGAAGGTGCTGGTTGGAATGTAATTAAGGTACTTTGGGGAAGCAACTGGGAGCCTTTATTTGCACAGGATAAAAATGGCAAACTACAAAAACGTTTGGCAGCACTTAATGACGGACAAATGCAATTTGCCAGTGCGCATGGTGGTGAAGATTTGCGTAAGATCCTTTTTGGTGGTGATCCTGATTTAGAGGCGATGGCGGCAGATTATACCGATGAAGATTTACAAAATTTAATGCGTGGTGGGCACGATCCGGTAAAAGTCTATGCGGCTTATCAGCGTGCAACCAATAATGATACAGGTAAACCCACGCTTATTTTGCCAATGACAGTGAAAGGCTATGGTCTTGGTGAGTGGGGAGAATCAAAAAATATTGCGCACAATGTCAAAAAATTAGATACAAAGGCTTTAACCTATATTCGTGATCGTTTTAATGTGCCGGCATCAGATGCGCAGATTGAAAATATGGACTTTCTAAAGTTTGAAAAGGGATCCAAAGAGGATAAATATCTGCATAAAAAGCGCCAAGATTTAGGGGGATATGCGCCAGCGCGTTTTGAAAATAATGACGCTTTACCAATTCCAGATTATAAAGATTTCGGTAAGTTGTTTTTAGAAACAAGCGGTGATCGCGAGTTCTCAACAACGACTGCTTTTGTGCGTATGTTTGTTAATTTAACACGACAAAAGGATCTTAAAGATCACTTGGTGCCTGTAACTGTAGATGAATCACGTACTTTTGGTATGGAAGGGTTGTTTCGTCAGTTAGGGATTTATAATCCACGTGGCCAGCAGTATACACCTGAAGATAAAAAACAGGTAATGTATTATAAGGAGTCTGTCGATGGGCAGATTATTCAAGATGGTATTAATGAGGCCGGTGGTTTTTGTTCATGGCTTGCTGCGGCAACCTCCTACAGTGTGCATCGTATACCAATGATTCCGTTTTATATTTATTATTCTATGTTTGGTTTTCAACGTATTGGTGATTTGGCCTGGGCAGCGGGGGACTCACATGCAAAGGGATTTTTATTAGGTGGCACAGCAGGTAGAACGACGCTAAATGGCGAAGGGCTTCAGCACGAAGATGGCCATAGTCATATTCAAGCTGGGCTTATTCCAAGTTGTATTTCTTATGACCCAACCTATGCTTACGAGCTGGCTGTTATTTTAGGTGATGGCATGCATCGGATGTATGTTAAAGGTGAGGAAGTCTTTTATTATATTACATTGATGAATGAAAATTATCCGCATGGTGCGATGCCAGAAGGGGTGAAAGAAGATATCATCAAAGGATTATATTTATTAAAATCAGCGAAAAAACCCGCGACTAAAAAACATGTTCAGTTAATGGGCTCAGGCACGATTTTACGTGAAGTTGAGGCTGCGGCTGAGTTGTTAGAAAAAGACTTCGGTGTTACCTGTGATATTTGGAGTATGACAAGTGCCAACGAGCTTTATCGTGATGGGCGAAAAGTGGCGCGTTATAACATGCTAAACCCTGGCAAAAAACCTCAAGAAAGCCATATTGAAAAATGTTTAAAAGGGCATCATGGACCTGTGGTTGCATCAACCGATTATATTAAGCTTTATACTGAGCAATTGCGTGAGTTTATGCCACAAAACTATACGGCACTTGGCACAGATGGTTATGGGCGATCTGATTCGCGTGAAAATTTAAGAAGCTTTTTTGAGGTGGATCGTTATTATGTTGCCATAGCTGCATTAAATGGCTTATTAAAAGAGGGCGCCATCAACCTTGATGTTGTGGAAAAAGCAATGGAAAAGTATGGTATTGATGCAAATAAAAATGATCCTGCATACCATTAAGCAAACGAGCATAAAAGAGGAAAGTAGACAATGGCATTAGAACAAGTCAAAGTTCCAGATATCGGTGATTATAAGGATGTTGATGTAATTGAAGTCAACGTTAAAGTCGGCGATAAAATACAAGAAGAGGATTCGTTAATTACCTTGGAAACGGATAAAGCCTCAATGGAAGTGCCAGCGCCTTTTGCTGGTGTTGTCAAAGAAATTATGGTTAAAGAGGGTGATAAGGTTTCTGAAGGCGCGGTGATTTTAAGCGTTGAAACGGATCAAAAAAATAAGGCTGATCAGCCTGATGAAGGCGAAAAGTCAGGTAAAGATGCGTTACAAGATAAATCAAAGCAGGATGAATCAGAACAAGATGAGGCATCTGGTCGTACAACAATCGATGTTACCGTGCCGGATATTGGTGATTATAAAGAGGTTGATGTGATTGAAGTCAACGTCAGCGTTGGAGATGAAATAAAAGAAGAAGACTCATTGGCAACGCTTGAGACTGACAAAGCCTCGATGGAAATCCCATCACCTGCATCTGGAAAGGTTGTTGATATCAAGATTAATGTCGGCGATAAAGTATCAGAAGGTGATTTGGTTTTGGTATTAGAAGCCAAAGATGCCAAGTCATCAGCACAAAATCAATCATCAACAAAAGCCTCAACGGATGAAAAGCCATCAGTAGAAAAAACACAATCACAACAAGCGCCACAAACACAAAAAATTGCTGCTGATGAAATCGATAACAGTAAAGCTCCTGCCTCTCCTGCAGTTCGTCGTTTAGCGCGCATACTTGGCGTTGATTTGTCACGCGTTACACCAACAGGCAGAAAAGGGCGCATCACCAAAGAAGATTGTGAGGCCTATATTAAAAACGCGGTAACAAAAGTGCAAACAGGGCAAGTTAGTTCAGGTGCTGGTTTGGAATTATTACCTGATCCACAAGTTGACTTTGCTAAATTTGGTGAGATTGAAGTTGAAGCGTTATCACGCATTAATAAATTAAGTGCAAAAAACCTTGCACGTAACTGGGTGAAAATTCCACATGTTACGTTTTATGATGATGCAGATATTACGGATCTGGAAGATTTTAGGAAAGCAAAAAAAGCAGCAGCCGAGAAAATGGGCATTAAAATTACCCCGCTTTCTTTCTTAATTAAGGCAGCAGCAACGGCACTTCAAGCGTATCCGCGCTTTAACAGCTCGTTAAGTACAGATGGTGAGTCTTTGGTGATGAAAAAGTATTACCATATCGGTTTTGCAACAGATACACCAAAAGGGCTTATGGTTCCAGTTGTTAAAGATGCTGATAAAAAAGGTATTTTAGAGATCTCTAAAGAGATAATGGCGTTGGCGAAAAAAGCGCGTGAAGGCAAATTAAAGCCGGATGATATGAAAGGTGCAACTTTTACCATTTCAAGTTTAGGTATCTTGGGAACCACAGCATTTACACCAATTATTAATATGCCTGAAGTGGCAATTATGGGTGTATCAAAAGCTGCAATCAAGCCTGTGTGGGATGGCCAAAATTTTGTGCCAAGAACGATGTTACCATTATCATTATCTACAGATCATCGGGTGATTGATGGCGCATTAGCGGCACAATTTTTAACTAAATATTGTGCAATATTATCAGACTTGCGCGAGATATTGCTGTAAGTTGTTGTGCAAAAAAATACAAGTCAGCGTGCTGATATGTTATGATCAGCCACAAAGCAAAAAGAGGATAGAAAAGTGAGTGACATTCAGACTGAAGTCGTTGTACTAGGTAGTGGCCCTGGCGGATACAGTGCGGCATTTCGCGCTGCAGATTTGGGTAAAAAAGTTGTTTTAATTGAGCGTTATGAGAACATTGGTGGGGTTTGCCTGAATGTAGGTTGTATCCCATCTAAAGCACTTTTGCATGTGGCTAAAGTCATTGATGAAGCGCGCCATTTGCAAAAAGATGGCCTGGTTGCGTTTGATAATTTTTCTTATGACAAAGAAAAGATTTTGGATTATAAAGATAAAATTGTTAAGCAATTAACAATGGGCTTAAAAGGCATGGCCAAACAACGTAAAGTAGAAATCGTTGAAGGCTTTGGTAAGTTCACCTCAAAAAATGAAATTGCAGTTGAAACTAAAGATGGTGTTAAAACAGTTGGTTTTGAACAGGCAATTATTGCGGTGGGCTCTCACTCTATTAAGCTGCCATTTATTCCGGATGACCCAAGAATTATCGATTCAACCGGTGCTTTAGAAATGAAAGAAGTGCCTAAGAAAATGCTTGTGATCGGTGGTGGTATTATTGGTCTTGAAATGGCGCAAGTCTATAGTGAGCTTGGCTCAGAGATTACGGTGGTTGAGTTTATGGATCAATTAATGGGTGCTGCTGATAAAGATATCGTGAAACCATATGAGAAAATGGTTGCCAAAAAAGGCTATGATATTCGCTTGAAAACGAAGGTAACTAATGTTGAGGCGAAAAAAGATGGTCTTTATGTGACAATGGAAGGTGATAAGGCAACAGACAAACCAGAAAAATTTGATCGTATTTTATTGGCTGTAGGGCGTGCACCAAATGGTAAGCTTATTGATGCAGAAAAGGCGGGTGTTAAAGTTGATGAAAAAGGCTTTATCCCAGTTGATAAACAGCTTCGCACCAATGTTGATAACATCTTTGCAATCGGTGATGTCATCGGCCAGCCAATGCTTGCACACAAGGCTGTTCCAGAAGGGCGTGTCGCTGCTGAAGTCATTGCAGGGCATAAACATTACTTTGAGCCAAAATGTATACCAGCAGTTGCTTATACAGACCCTGAAGTTGCTTGGACAGGGGTTACTGAAAAGGAAGCCAAAGAAAAAGGCATTAAATATGAAAAAGGCGTGTTCCCATGGGCGGCAAGTGGCCGTTCATTGAGTATTGGCCGCAATGAAGGCATGACGAAGGTTTTATATGATGAAAACCATATTATTATCGGTGCAGGTATCGTTGGGCCAAATGCAGGTGAATTAATTGCAGAGGCCTCACTTGCCATTGAAATGGGTTGTGATGCAGAAGATGTCTCATTAACCATTCATCCGCACCCAACGCTATCAGAAACATTGGCATTAGCCACAGAAGTCTATGAAGGTACGGCTACGGATATTTACGCGCCGAAGAAGAAATAAAATCTAAATAAAACAGCGGCTCTGTCTGTTTGTGTGAGATCCAACTCCCGCTTCCAAATGAAAATTAATGGTTTCTCAAGTTAATTTTAACCTTTTACATATCGAATAATTATATTACCTTTTAATTATCGTTATAGACTCTTCATGCAAACACAAGATTGCTCATTGATCAATATACGTGTTGAATCAAAAGAAACGGTTACCAAGGTTCTGATTTTCAATGACCTCATTGCATCAAAATATAAGTTACCATTCTTATTGGTTCTAAAGCATACAAATTGCTTTAGAATAATGAATTTAACATAACGTGAGTTCGATATAAAAGATTAAAAAGCATGCATAAATATACTGTGATGAGGTTGAAATTTTTTTCTCCAAAAGGTATTTCTGGAGCTGAAAACAAAAAAACCAACCTCATGGAGTATTATGCTAGAACTTATCTTTTGTTTTGTCGATGATTTTTGCAAAGAATTTATGCCAGCCTGGCAACAAAACTTAATTGAAACACAGCAGCGTAAGCGCTACCGTAAAACAACTATGAGCGACAGCGAAGTGATGACAATTATGATATTATTCCACCAAAGTCACTATCGCAATTTCAAGCATTTTTATCTGGATCATGTTTGTGTACATATGAAAGACAGCTTCCCTAACACAGTCAGCTACAACCGCTTTGTTGAGCTACAGAAGTCTATGCTTGTTCCCTTGTGTTTTATGATGCATCTTCTTCAAGGTGAAAAACAGGTATTTATTTTATTGATTCCACACCCATTAAAGTCTGTCATATA
>NZ_QLIT01000006.1 GCF_003574485.1 Facilibium subflavum | reverse complement strand
CAATTGGCATTACCCTATTTACACCTCTACTACGAGCTAGTCCGACTACCTTGCTAAACTTACCTCTAGCTTTTTAGGCTCCAAGATAAGCATTCAGAAATAGCAAGGTTCTCCCAAGTTCCAAAGCAATCAGTTCATCTACCCGCTACGGACTCAGACCCCGGCACCTCCACGCATACTCGCCTTTACGTATTGCGTAGTGCTGATTTCAGGCAAATGAAAACCTTGATCAGGTGCGACGATGATATATTACGGGGCTCAATACCTTCACTTGCGTTGTGGCTGATAGACCGCCCTTACTACAGCTTCATAATGTTCGTTACCTTGCATTATGTGTAGTTCGGTTCCAGACTGGTGGCTAGCCTTTTTCTGGGCTGGATTGTCCAGCTTGATTGCCTTAGCTTTGCTTGGCGCACGCATAAACCATACCCCATTTATTATGCTTTCTCTTTTTCAAACATCACTTTAATGCTGCGTCATTATCGCCACGGCGATAATGACGCCTATATTATGCCTTGCCAACAGCGGGTTAGAGCCTTATGTAAAAGCCTATCCAGGTTAAAGGTTCAGCTTATACAATTGGCCATAACGACCTTTAGTTCCTAACGCTTACCACATGGATCCCCGCCAAGCGACGATGACGAAGCTAGAGGCATTAATTAACCCAAAGCAAAGACGACGAAGTTTTGGCACAAGAATAACACTGCCTAACCATATGGACCGGCTTTATGCAATAGTGATGAATTATTTACCAACACTAAGCCGCTAATTACAATCAATAATTTTTGTGATAATACGTAGCATCAGTTATTAAGCTGTTGTCACCGTATCGGTCTTGGAGACAAGCTGATCGATTTCGTTATAAACATAGTCACTCTGCATTGTTTTACTCGTACCATCCTTATTTACATCAGTTTGAACACGCGTGGTAATATCCCCATTGATATTATAACTGTAAGTGATGGTTTGTTTTTGAAGCCCTGTGCTGCCGGTAAATGTTGTCACACTTTCTTGCAGGCGATCCAGTGGATCATAAGTATAATCTGTGGTTTTATTCAGATTATTATCGCCACTGGTTTCACTGTATTGCTCTTTTATAATGCGCCCACGATCATCGTATTGATTTGTTACCGTTAAATCACTGACGATCACACCATCCTGTTTGACCTGATAGTGCACTGATTTTTTCTGCCCGATTTCAATGGCATAGGTTGCCTCACTGGGTGAA
The DNA here is from genome assembly GCF_003574485.1 of Facilibium subflavum. Classification (GTDB taxonomy): domain Bacteria; phylum Pseudomonadota; class Gammaproteobacteria; order Francisellales; family Francisellaceae; genus Facilibium; species Facilibium subflavum. The sequence continues at coordinate 16,890 of NZ_QLIT01000006.1, read as the reverse complement.
TAATAGCTGATTGTTGCAATCTTTGCCAGCGTGTGACCACCAAAGCTTAAATCAATGGTAATAACATGTGGCTTACCCTTTTGCCAATAACCGACACTATCATCATAGCCGTACTTCTCTGGTGTCATCGTGCCATTTAATGTATCTGAGGATACAGTAACATGATCGATTTCACTATCAGGCTTGTAATAGATATTATAAGTCATGCCATTATAATCGGTATAGCTTTTCAGGCGATTATAACCATCGTAAGTGAAATCCTGCGTGTTTTGCGCGTTACTGGCATTCATCACACTTTGATTCTTCTGAAGCCCGATGCTGTTATAGGCATAGGCAAGCACACGATTATCCAGGCTGTTTTGTTGAAGCCTTGCATAGTTATCATACTGATAATTGATCTCCTGGCTGTCACTTTGTGTACTGGTGACACCATTTTGCATACTGGAGATGACACCATTAGTAACGGTTTGTGCCAAATGACCATTATTATCATAAATTTTATCCATGACATTGGTGTTAAAGTCTTTGCCCACAACCATCCGATCAGCACCATCGTATTGGCTGCTTGTCTGATATGTCTTGCCATTTAATGTATAACTTAAACCCACAACACGCCCTAACACATCATAAGTCTTACGATAATTTTTAAACTCACCCGGCTGACTTGAGGTCAAGGTTTTTTGCACCTCCTGGTCAATATTCCAGCCATCATATTCATGGGTTAAGTAATTGGTCTGGTAAAGCTTTTCATTATCATCATAATTTTTTACCGTCTCCTGGAATATGCGGACATATACGTCATAATCATATGTCTTTTCTGCAACAAGACGATTATTCGCACCGTAATAAGTGCGATTCCCCAACAAACGATCTGTAGGCGTGTAATCACTCTGCTCACTTTTAATAAGTTTATCATCAATACGGTTTTCACTAAAAGCGGTAAGCGGATTCCCCTTTTGATCTGTGCTGATCACATAGTTCAATGTTTGCTCATTTGCAACACCATCATCCGTTGCAATCATATCATAACAGCCGTACTGACTGTCACAGGCTTCATCGTATGTCGTTGTTGTACTTTGTGTTAGATCATATTCTGTGGCTTGTGAAATTACAGGCAACAAAAGGCTTAGTGCAATGATTTTTGCAATCGTTTTATATCTCATGTTAAATCCCCATTATTTGCTATTATTGACTATCTTTGACCTGGTAGACTTCTTTTAAAATCGGACGCAGGCGTGAATCATATTCATAATGCGTATAATTACCAAAGGCATCTTGTTGTTTTTTAAGCAAGGCTTTGCCCTCTTTATAGTCATAATAGTTGGTCTGCGTGATGATATACTGCGGGTTACCATTGGCATCTATACCAACCTGATCAAATTTTTTCAATAGATTATGCTCTCCATCGTACTGGCTGCGTGATTGCAAAATTGGATCACTATTATCACCATTAACTGCATCAGTCGGTGATAAATACTTCGCAACAATCATATTTTTAAAGTCATAACTGTAGGTTAAGGTCTTGCCTTCTTTATCTTTTTGAAGCAATGGTAAACCGTAAACATTGTATTGCGTGACTTTTGACAGGTTATTTGTCCCTAAGACACCAACACTGTTAAGTGAGGCAAACGTTGAAACCGTCTCAGTCGTATAACCTGCTGTTTTCTTCGTCACTGTTTTACCCTGTGACTCCTGCATGCTACCGGCAACTTCTGCGGTGGTTGTTACACCCGTTGGGTCATTATAAGCGCGCATCGTCGTTGTTACTAATTCAGGGAAATAACCACTTGTGTCATTTCGTGTGTAACCATAGGTTTTGGTAACACTCTTACCTGAATCATCACTGGCCACTTTTTTGCACACCAGTGCGGCATTGTAATAGTTATCACCAGTCTGGCAAGGTGCCGTGTCACTACCATAGTAGTAACTTATCACCGGCATATCCGCACTTTCGCCTGTTGCCAGATTCTTCATGGCTGTCTTATCTTGATACACCTGTTTGCCATCAGTGGTTAATACACTTGTTTTAATGGTTTCAAGCGCTTTAGAACAATCTGTTTTATTCACACCAACACCACAATCAAGACTATCTTCAAGAATAACTTCCTGATAGCGATTATCATACTGGTAAGTCGTTTTGCTTTGTGGGTCGATACCTGAAGGGTAATCAGGAATAATAATGCTTTGGCTGCTGGCGACACCATCGACCATTGGCTTGTATTTAGCCTTGTCTTTTGGTGTGGCTTTAAGCGTTTGTGTTGCTTGTGTGTAAGCTACAGCAGGGTAGCTTTCCTGTAAAACAGGTGAGCCATAATCATTATACGCACTTTGTGATTTTTGTATTGAAATGGCTTTTCCATCGTTATTATAACCAACCGTTACACTAAAGACTGGCTGATTATAATTTGGCGATAATTTACTGTCTTCATACGGATCGCTGTCATCAACGCCTGAATATTGATTATAAGTATCTGAAATTTTACGATAATTGATCCCATCGATATTTTCAGATATTTGTGCCATTAGCTCAAGCCCATAATAATTATAATAATGCGCTGTTTTAATATCACAATTTATCCCAATACACTCATCGACTTCGGTTGTGGCATGATTATAATCGTAACGACTGGCACCATCTAATGCCAGATCATAGCCAAACTGATACTGAGGAGTGGCCATTACAAAGTAGTTATAAGACTGTTGATCATGTCCAACCTGGCTGCCATCACCCCCATAAATAAGCTTATCAACGCTGGAAACCTTATAGCTGTTATTCACATCCTTATAGCTAAACTCATTATCTACATAGTGGCGAACTTCATTAAATGTCGCTCTGTCATAAAGCACCTGATCGACACGAGAAAGCAATCCCTGTGTGTTGTAAGTAAACGCATAACCCAAATCATACTGGTCATCCAGACGTGTTGAGATATCTTCTAACACACCATTGTTAATATGAAAGTAGAAACGCTCGCCGTCACCTGATGGATTTTTTGGGTAATCAATCTCTTTGACATAGTTACTGGTATTTTGAAAATGCAGTTGTGTGCCATCGGCATCGGTAACGCTCTCAATCAGGTTATCCATCGGCCCTTCGTTATCGTAAACGTAATCGATCTGGATAATGTGTTTTGAATTATTGGTCGTATCATTTTGAAAGAATCGATCGGTGATAATCGTACACAGACCATTCTCATCAAAGTAATAGGTTGCCCCATTGGCATACGTCAGTACATAGGCATATTCAAAAGAATCTATCATGCCATCTTCACGGTGAATGAGTATATTGCCATGCTGGGTTTTAAACTGATAAAGCTTAGAGGTTTGATATTTCAACCCGCTGTGATAGGTTCCAGTACAATTATTTCCCTGGCTGTCACAATTTATTTCACTTTCATAATCTGAATCAACATAATAATCCGAACCACCCCAAAAAAGCAGTAAGTAGTTCTTCCCCTCATTAGAAACCTTATGCACATAAGGCAAGCCTTTAATGTATAAACCAAATGGCAGACCAAATGCACTTGAGTTTTCATCGGTTGCCTTTTGTGATTGATATAAACCAGAGTTAAAGCTTAGTGATAAATCAATCATTGCCGAAAAAGACGGTGTTTGCATGCTGGCGGTTACACTGCCATCAGGAAGGTTAACTGAAACTTCACCTAATGCAAATTTCTTTGCAGACTCGGTATTGTTTTCTGCCGCAGCTGAATCATCACTTGATGAAATCGTTGACACCGATAACTTTTCTTTCTGAGCTGGCAACTTTTGATTGCCTTTTTCTTGAGAAACACTTTCTGCATTTTTTTGCAGCAACGGCTTTACAAGCGCATCGACAGCCTTTTTAGTAGAATCTTGCACTTGCTGTGCATGAGTTAACCCAAGACACAGCAAAGATGAACAAAAGACAATCAAAGGTTTTTTCTTTATATACCCCATAAATAAATCCCCATTCTTAATTGGTTAAATTTTAAATCATACGATTCAATCAATTTATCATAAAAATTATGTTAATCAATTGATTTATGTTAGATTTAATCGCTAAATAATGCCAAGGCCAGTAAATAGCCATATCAAGCCATTTAGATATAAGTAAAAACGCTGCCTTTTTATTGTGCAATGCAATATATTAACTTAAAAATAAACGCAAATTTATATGCGTAGATAACAACGCAAGGTTTTTTCTTAAACATAACAGCCTTGAATTTTGACTTTTGGCTTTAAATCTTGAGAATCATCACTATTGGCATGAAGGCTATAACATTTATGGTCTTGTGTATAAAGTGCAATCGTATAGTAAGAATCTAAGTTACCTGAGTCAGCAGAGCCAATAAACCACACTGTAGAGCTTATCCCTGTTGTGTGTCCTTGTGCAATATATACTGGCGAAGTTGTTTTAGCACCATTTATTGTCAAATATCCATAATAATAAAAATTTAATGACTCAATTGCATCATAATTACGCCCCATATTATCTATATAGAAGTTCGTCAGAGAATTGAAACTATTTTTTACATCACTACTTTTAGACCTTCCACTATTAAAAACCAACTTTATTTGATAATTATCATCATCACAGCTATCACCACTATCAGGCGCTATTAGCTTATTCTGTGATAACTGATCCCCATGCGGCTGACCACTTGTGACCATATCATCACCATTTTCCATTTCAAAAGAAAGTGAGTAAACACCTTCACCCAAGACAAAATCAAATTCATTCATATGTGGTGTGGTATCATTCTTGGGGCATCGATCTGAAACCATAAAGGTATAGTCATTTTCATCGCCATTACTGATGCAATACTTACGCCCATCAACCGTTTTCACCCACATAAAGTACGTGCTTCCATCCTGCCAGGCATCAGCTGACCCAAACCACCAGTTATTACCACTGTTATTTGAGCCTTGCCCTAAATAAACATCATTAATTACCGGACTGCCATTGATCTTTAATGCCCCATAAAAATAAAAATTAAGCTCGCCAGGGTAATCATCTGAAGTATTGCGAGCATAGCTTGAGTGATCACCCACATAGCTTCGATAGCTATCTGCTACAGCACCCGTTTTATGCCGACCTGCTTGAAAATTCATCTCTAAAAACCCATCTTTATATTGATTCTCTGACAGATTCGTCTGATAGGGCTGGCCACTACTTACATCAAAGCCTTTAAAATTAAAACTCAAGCTTGAAACACCACTTCCTGGATAAAGACGAACATAGTTATCATGGCTACTTGTCCCACTGTCACCACCTTGATCATTATCACATGAACCAATATAAAAAGTATCGTGGTTCCCATTTTCATCCGGAGTTAAGCAATAAGTTGCGCCTGATTTAGTATGAATCGTTAAAACATTATTGCCATGTGTAGCGCCTGGCCCATCAATATAGAGGTTATACCCATGCTCAGAAGAAACACCAAAATATATAGGCGTATCAACTTCACTACCATTAATGCTCAACCTTCCATAAGCATAAAAGCTTAGTTTATCCGGTGTTCCTGTTGAATCAGAAAATGTATAGGGTGATGATGTACCTATTTTGGTAAAGAAATCGTTTGCAATCGCTCCTGAATCATGACGCTCAGCGTTCATCAGCAGTGAAAGTTTACTCGAGTACTCATTTTTGGTTAGTTTTGAATAATAAGCACTATTATCTGCGACACTCAAGCCATCCAAAGTAAACGAAAGTGATTGCACATTATCCTTTGGAATTAAATAGATCCAGTTACTATCACCACATCGCTGAACTGTCACTTCATATGAAAGTGCTGTGTTCTCATATAAACAGTATTGATCACCATCATCTGTGAAAATTGGCAGCCAATTAGCTGAAGTAAAATAATCATAGTCCATGCCTTTAGAATCTAGTACTTCAGTATCCGCTGAATCCGTAGCCATCCAGCCATGAAAACCACCATCCTTATAGCCATCGGCAAAAGTTGTCCCAATGAAATGAGGCTCAGCTTCTCGCTTACCATTAATCGTAAAGTCCCCCGTAATTTCATAGGCCAGCGTATCTGGCCAGCCTAAGTTTGCATAATCCCAAACCCATGCGGATTGCCCCATATAACGCGACTGATAGTCAGATGCTATCACTGCGCTGGTGACCCAATCCGTATAGTAATATAGAAAGTAATAACTCGTACCATCTGCATATGTACTAATACCAGAATTATTCTGATCAACATAATTGGAGGATACATCTCCACTTGCTGATAGCATTTTTCTGGCTGTGTAATTTAGCGAGTCGACACCATCACCAAGCTTTATCTGTATAAAGTCATGTGATGTTGTCGCATTGGCATAGCCAACATCTAAAGCAATGATACTCGTCAATATATATAAATATTTCTTTATTCCCATTTTATAACCTCATATAAAATTAATTTTAAAAACCTGTCATACTCAAACAATGTTAGAAAAAGGGACTTTACCCCCTTGGGTGCGCCTAAAATCGCACTTCCAACCAAGTGTGCACTTAATTTTTGAGTCTTGCACCACATAAGCATTAACTGCTACCACTACACCCATCCTTAAAATTGAGATACAGCTGATCATTGTAAGTTCCCACCACATCACTATGTGAAGTATCGTGCGCAAGGCAAAAATCTATTTTTGATGCATCCGAGACTTGTGTTTTTGTATAACCATCATCATAACTTTCAGCCTGACAACTGGAATTTTTCGTCAGATAGTCATAGTGATAGGTAGGCGTGCCATCCTCATTGAGTGATGCATAAGGGGAGCCAACATTATAGACTGGCATCGTATTATAAAACACCCCTGACATCGGTGTGATACCAATTTCAATGACAGCAATTGGTGAGTCATAACGCGGCTTTTGCGGCCAATCATCATAATCCTGCGCCGGCACATAAAAAATATTGGGATCCGGCCCACCAACCTCACTATCATCATCGCTATAAGGGTAGGCATTGGCCGTTGTTTTATAGGTAATATCGATATTTTTTTCCTGATATGTGTCTGGGTCTTCACAGTTAAGTGTGACCGTTTGATAAATATAACAAACTGCCCAGCTGACATTATAGGTATTAACTTCATCATCATCCTGATAATGTGCATAGATCGTTACATTACTTGAGACATAATCATAGGTATCTGTTTTTGCATGCAAAAGCTTACCACGAGCTGTATCATTTGAGCCAACCTGCACCCAGGACATATTGTCATACATATCCCCCACATCGCCCTGGCGAATAGGGGCGCCATAACAGCGAAGTGCATAGTCTTCTGAGTTATTAGTTAGAATCACCTCAGGATTTGCAACATGATCTATCGCTGCAAAACTCATATTCGCACTTAACACCAAACCCATCATAAATAAATGTTTTAAATACATACTCTATTCCCCCCTTAATAATTGACAGAAAAAGTTTTTTTCGCAATCGTTGCTGCCTCATCTTCACTTGGTCCATATGTGGCAGATTCGCTACTGTCTGTGTATAGATCAATTTTCCCGTCTGTTTCACTTTGAATTGATGCACTTTTTGAGCTTGGATACAGTTTAAAACGGATTTTAAAGGAGCCAAGCAAACCATTTCCATAAGCCGCACGCGCATCGGCTGAATCTTTTGAATCATAGATAAGGCAAGCCACCCCCATCGAATCCGGCTTATCATATTTATCTGCATGATCATCTGCACTACTTGATAAAAATTTAAACGCATGGCTAAAAACACCATTTCGATAAATATACTGATGCGTAAACCATATATTCCCCCACTGATTCCGGCCATTGGTATACCAACCAGCTGTTGGCTCAAGATGAGAAGAAAAGCTTTCCCCTGATAATGAATCTAAATCCGTTGACGTAAACACATCCTCACTAAACGGGTTTAATTTATCCTCGGCTGGCGCTGAGAATGTATTTTCAGTAATTTTATATGCCGCGCCAAAACCAACACGAATTAAATTCTGCATTGTCTGATCAGTATTATAGGAGTAATAATCCAGTGATACCGGACTGTATTCATATTCATGGCTGGTATCGCTATTATAACTGGTATCAACAACCCAGCCACTTAGCTCAAACATTGCCATGTTTTTGCCATCATTATTTGAATAATAAGCTAGATAAGGCGATAAAGCACCGCTCCCCATTGTATCATCATGATTAAAATGCTCACCCACAGGTGATTTCATATATGGCAGCATAAATTTATGATCATAAACATTTTTTTCATTTGCCTCCCCTGTATAGGAAGGAAAACCACCTACACCACAGACCATGACACCTGTGCCGTTATTAATAATATTAATTTGTCCAAAAGTAACTTCTCTATGTGGGCCTGCGTATCCCCCTATAACCATACTACTTAACAAGAGAAGACCTGATAGTTTTCTTAACATTCTATACCCCGTTTTTCTTTATAATTTCAAACGCACTTTAACTGAAAATTGAGCAATAATCAAACATTTTTATCAAATATTTAAAACAAATGATTTTTATGGTGAATATGAAATTCAAGACTAAGCTTATTGAGCCAAAAAGTTATCAAAACAAGCAAAAGCGCAACTTGATTCAGCAGTTAAGGATTTATGCATGAACCCTTATATTGGTACTCAGAAAAAGGGTGATTTATCATTTTTGCGTGTATATAAATTTACAATTAATCAACAGTTGATGTTGCTAGGGTATACCTATGAAGAAGAAAGGCTTACATTGACTTTACTGAAACCAGGTAGTCATGAACACTTTTACTGAGACATCAAACAAAGCTAAGGCCAATGAATGCCAGTGACACTTGAAAATAATCCGTCAGATCAAATCTAAACTTCTGCAACTTATCTTCTGGCTAAAACCTGTAATATATCACTAAGCCTTACATTTTTCTCAGCTAAGAGAATTAATAGATGAAAAAGTAAATCCGCACTTTCCTCTTTAAGCTCATTTAAATCATCCTTCATTGCGGCAATAACGGTCTCAACGCCTTCTTCGCCAACTTTCTGCGCAATACGGGCAAGGCCTTGATCAAAAAGATTTGTCACATAACTGCCAGCTGGTCTTGCTGTTTTACGTGATTCAATAATACGCTCAAGATGTAAAAGGATATCATATTGATTTTTAAACCCACGTTCAAAACAGCTTTGTGTTCCTTTATGACAGGTCGGCCCTTGTGCTGCAACCAATACAATCAAGCTATCACCATCACAATCCATTGCAATATCAATTAATTGCAATACATTACCACTTGTTTCACCCTTTCGCCACAGCCTTTTTTTGGCTCGACTATAAAAAGTTACCTGTCTTGTTTTTACCGTCTGTTGTAAAGCTTCTTGATTCATATATCCAAGCATTAATACCTTACCTGATAAATGGCATTGCACGATCGCAGGTACCAGGTTATTCATTTTTCCCCAGTCAATTTCATCAATGAGTGTATTTTTTATCGCTAACATATTTATACCCTAATAATGTGATTTTGTGCCTGTAAATATTGCTTAAGCCTTGGTATTGCAATATATCCACTGTGAAAAACACTTGCAGCAAGTGCACCTGACACGGAAGTCTTTGCAAAAACCGCATCAAAATGCGCCATAACACCAGCACCACCTGATGCAATAACAGGAATATTCACGCTGTTTGTCACGGCTGACAAATGCATGATATCATAACCATTTTTAACACCATCTTGCTGCATACAGTTCACCACAATCTCACCTGCACCACGTGATTCAATTTCTTTAACCCAGTCTAATGTGCTGCGTGTTGTCTGTAATGTTTTTTTGCTATCTCCAGTATATTGACACACAACATATTCATTATTTACCAAATTACTATCAACACCCACAACAACACACTGCTGACCAAAAGTGGCAACTAACTCGTTGATTAATTGTGGACGCTCCAAAGCCGGTGAGTTAATTGAAATTTTATCTGCTCCGGCATTTAAGATTGCATAAGCCTGCTTGATACTGCGAATACCTCCTGCAACACAAAAAGGAATATTAATTGTTTTTGCAATCTGTGACACCCATTGCGGGGATACGCCACTTTGACGTGTACTGGCATCAATATCATAAAACACAAGCTCATCTGCCCCTTGTTGACTGTAATGCGCTGCCAGCTCAACAATATCACCAACAACACGATGATTTTGGAACTTCACCCCTTTCACCACTTGATTATTTAATACATCAAGGCATGGAATAATACGTTTACTCAACATACCAATGCCTCGCTTAAGCTGAATTTCTCTTCATATAGCGCACGACCAACAATAATATTTTGCACCCCTATCTGCTTTAACGCTTTGATATCCTGCAATCTACCCACACCACCTGATGCTTGAAAAGAAATTGCGTGATATTGAGCAACTAACTGCTGATAAAGTGTGGTATTGGCACCTTGTAACATACCATCTCTGCTAATATCCGTACAAAGTACATGTTGCAAATCATAGGGTACATATTGATCAATCAAATCATATAAAGGCTTGTTACTGGTATGTAACCAGCCATGTATTGCAACCATTGGCCTATCGTGGTCAATCTTCACATCGAGTGCTAACACAATTCTCTGGGCACCAAAGTACTTTAAAATACTTTTGGTGCGCGCAACATCTTTAACGGCAATACTGCCTAACACCACCCGATCAACACCATTGTTAAACAAGCTTTTTATCGTATTTTCATCTTTAACACCACCACCTGCCTGTATGATAAGTGTTGAATTCTGGCAAATGCGTTTGATGGTTTCAAGCTGGCAAAATTGACCCGTTTTTGCGCCATCCAAGTCCACGATATGTAAATATTTTGCACCGGAGTCCTGATAGCTTCCAGCCACATCTTCTGGCGGTTTTGTATATTGCGTTACCTTGGAAAAATCCCCTTTTTGCAAGCGAACACACTGACCATTAATTAAGTCAATTGCTGGTATTATATTCATTACTCACCTTAACACTTTGTCTAATTTCTAACGAGCATTACTGATAAAATTTTCCAATAATCGTGCGCCTACTTTCCCTGATTTTTCAGGATGAAACTGCATACCATAGAAGTTCTCCTTATTCACAACCGCACTAAAGCATGTAATATAGTCATTTTGTGCGAGTGTGAATTTTGTCACCTCAGCATAAAAGCTGTGGACATAATACACATAGTCTTGTACCTTAACCCCATCAAACAACCCATGGGTGGTAGAACTGTTTATAGGCTTGATTGTATTCCAGCCCATATGCGGAACTGACATATCATTTGAATGAAATCTCTTGACCCTTCCTGGCAAAATATTTAAGCATGTTACATTACCTTCTTCTGAAAACGCATGCATAAGCTGCATGCCTAAACAGATTCCAAGGACAGGCTGTGTTAAGCCTGGAATCAGCTTATCAAGTTTATGTGCTTTTAAAGCTTCCATCGCCATTTTTGCATGCCCCACACCAGGTAAAATCACATAATCAGCTTCTTTGATAATTTGCTGATCATGGGTTAACACAGCCTTTTGATGCAAACGTGCCAAGGCATATTTAATTGAGGCAAAGTTGCTGCCACAGCAATCAATAATCGCAATCATAGCACCCCCTTGGTACTTGGCATCTTTAATGAATCTCTTACTATTGCCTGCTTTAACACTTTTCCTAATGCCTTAAATGCCGCTTCAATCATATGGTGTGTGTTATCCCCCTTAAGCTTTATATGAAGTGTTGCCTTAAGACTTTCTGCAAATGAGTAAAAAAAATGACTAACAAGCTCGGTGGATAGATCCCCCACACGCGCTTGCGTAAAATTTGCCTCAAATAAACAATAAAAGCGTCCACTTAAATCCAATGCAATTTCAGCACATGCCTCATCCATTGGCAGCAAAAATCCATAGCGTTTAATGCCTGTTTTATCTGCTAATGCTTTAGACATCGCCTGTCCTAAAGTGATGGCAATATCTTCAACCGTATGATGATCATCAATATGCAAATCACCTTTAGCAATAACCTCCATGCTGATACCCGCATGCTTTGCAACCTGCTCAAGCATATGATCAAAAAAGCCAATACCCGTTTGAATTTTTATATGATCAGCATCATCAAGATTAACATAGACTCTGATATCTGTTTCATGTGTCGTGCGTGATATATTGGCTTGGCGCGGCTTATTTAGAATATAGTTTTTGATACCCGCCCAACTCTTAAATTGCCCGCCACCAATTTGAATCCCGGTAATACCTAAGTTTTGAGCAAGCTTTATATCTGTTAGCCTGTCACCAATAACATAACTGTGATCACGGTTAATAACCTGCTCACGTAAATACGGCATTAAAAGGCCAACTTTCGGTTTGCGACAGTCACAACAATCATCCTCAAAATGTGGACAGATCAGGATGTCATGAAAATGTATCTTCTGTGATGCAAAGATTCTTAGCATAAGCACATGCGGTGCTTTAAAATCGTTTTCAGGAAATGCTTTTGTACCCAAACCATCCTGGTTACTCACCATGACAAGCTTGAAACCAGCCTGCTGGAAATCACTAAGTGCATCAAAAACACCTGGCAAGAATTCAAGCTTCTCAATACAATCAATTTGTTTGTCTTGAGGTTCCACGATAACCGTGCCATCACGGTCAATAAATAAATACTTACTCTGCTTCATGGGTTATATTCCCCGCTATTGTCTCTAGCACATTGATTAACTTTTCTATTTCCTGGACACCACCAATGCTAATGCGTAACATATGCTCATTATGAAATACACTTGCCATAGATCTAATCACAATGCCTTGTTGAAGCAGCTGATGGAAAACATTACCCTTAAAATCTACCAGCAAAAAGTTCCCCTTTGATGGATACGCGCTTTTTACCAATTTAGAAGCACTTAAATAAGCAAATAACAATTCTCGCTGTTTCACTATTTGACAAATTTTATCCATTAACAGCGGCTGGCTTTGTTGATTTAACACTTGTAGCGTATTTTGCAGTACTGAGGTGGCAATTGGATACGGTGCTAAAATCTTTTCAAGGTAACAAATCAAGCGTGCATTTGACACCACACATCCAACACGCTCACCTGCCAAACCATAGGATTTGGATAAAGTACGCAGGACAACCAAGTTATCATGTTTATCAATTAAGGTGGCAGCACTTTTCTCACCACTAAACTCAATATAAGCTTCATCAATAACAACGACTGCTTTATTACAAAGCGCTCGACAAAGCACTTCAATATTACTTAATGAAACCATATTCCCCGTTGGATTATTGGGTGAACAAACAAATAGTAATTTAACATTGTTATGTGTTTTTAACTGCTGCAATAATAATGGTACATCGACATTAAATGCATCTTCAGCTTTAAGCGCATATTCAAAATAATCCACACCCTGGATACGCGCACTTATTTCATACATGCCAAAAGTTGGTTTAAATGCCATAATTGCATCTTGTTTATAGGTACAAAACAGGCGTAGTAATAAGTCAATCCCCTCATCACTGCCTCGCGTAATCAACAGCTGTTTTTCATCTACCTGGTATAAATTTGCCAAGCATTTTACTAACTCTTCTGGCTGTTTTTCAGGGTAACGATTAAAACCATGATTCGACAAGTCAAATGGCAGCTCATTGGCATTTAACCAAAGCTTACCGCTTAGCTTCAACGATCTTGCCGAAGCATAGGCATTAAATTTACGTAAATCCTCACGAATTAATCTTTCAAACACAATGCCTCCTTCGCGTATTCTAATCGTAGATCTACAGCAAGCTTGTGTGCGCCAAGTCCTTCAATTTGTGCAAGCGTTGCCGCTAGATTGCCAATCTCAGATAACCCTGCTTTTGTCACGTATTGCACACTTGTTGCTTTCATAAAATCAATCGTTGACAGACCACTAAAGGACCTGGCATAACCATAAGTTGGCAGTACATGGTTAGAACCTGTTACATAATCACCTAAAGCCTCAGCTGCCCATCTACCAACAAACACAGCGCCTGCATTTATGACTTTATCAACATGCTTTTGTGCATTTTTAATCTGCAGTATCAAATGTTCAGGTGCATAGATATTTGCCAGTTTAAAAACACTATCCAAATCATTAACCAATAAAATGGCACTGTTTTTTAATGCCGCTTGAATAATATCAACACGCGATAAGCGACTGACAAATTGTTGAATCTCTTTTTTTACGCTTTTCGCCAACGCTTCACTATCAGTAATTAAAATGGCTTGCGAATCAGTACCATGTTCAGCTTGTGCCAGTAAGTCTGCTGCAACAAAGCTGGCATGAGCATTTTCATCGGCAATAACCAACACTTCTGATGGACCTGCTGGCATATCAATTGCTGCCCCATCCATATCAATTGCAACAAGTCCTTTTGCCTTTGTAACCCAGCTATTCCCAGGGCCATAAATCTTATCCACTTTTTTAATAGACTGGGTACCATAGGCCATCGCAGCAATTGCTTGGGCGCCACCGAGTTTATAAATGACATCTACACCACAAATATCTGCCGTAACCAAAAGCAATGGATGAATCTGGCCATTTTCATTGACAGGTGTGCAAACGCTAATATTCGTACAACCTGCAACTTTGGCAGGGATCGCCAGCATGATTAAAGTTGAAATAAGCGGTGCACTGCCACCTGGTACGTACAATCCAATACTTTCAATTGCTTTAAACACTTTGTGACAACAAATACCATCACCACTATCAACAATCGTATTTCGCGGTTTGTTCACCTGATGGTAATTTTGAATTCTGGCAATAACATCCTTAACAAGATCAATCTCTGCAACACTTACTTGATTATAGGCTTCTGCTATCTCTTTTTTACTGACATCCAAGCTTTCAAGCAAACACTTATCCCATTGATATGTATAGTCAAATAATGCTTTATCACCCTTATACTTCACTTCATTAAGAATCGATTTAACGGATCTTGTCAGCTGTTCACTGTTAATCTGTGGCGCACGTTTTAATAAATTCTGCCATGTTGATTTCTCATTAATATCAACCTTATAACAATCAATCATCTCATCTTCCTCTTTATGGCAGCATTTTTTCAATTGGCAATACCAAAATAGCACTGGCACCTGCACTTTTTAAAAGCTCAAGCGTATTCCAAAAAACACCTTCTGTTGTGACAATATGTACGGCAACTTTATCATCTACCCCTGATAAAGGTATAATTGTTTGCCCTTCATGCCCAGGCAGTAATTCACTAATTGCATCCAAGGATGACTTTGGTGCATGAAACATGACATATTTACTTTCTTTAGCTTGCAGCACACCATTAATGCGATCGATTAAGCAGGTGTAAAAATGTTCAAGCGAAGATGGCAGGGCATGTTTATTGCGAATAAATACGGCTTGAGATTCCATGATTTGAACGACTTCTTTTAGATTATTTTCCTCCAGCGTTCTCCCCGTTGAGACCAGATCACAGATTGCATCTGCCATTCCTACGTTCGGCGCAATTTCAACTGACCCTGAGATATTTAAAATGGATAAGTTTAATTTATTTTTTTGGGAAAACTGTGATAGTAAAGCAGGATATGAAGTTGCAATTTTCATGCCTTTTAAGCTAGATACACCTTCATAAGATTTACAATTTGGCATTGCAATAGATAAACGGCAGTGACCAAATCCAAGCGCTTTATCTATCATAATATTATTGGCTTGATTTTCCTCATCTAAAGATAAACAAAACTCTTCCAAGACATTTTGGCCAATAACCCCCATATCACAAAAACCGTCATTGACAAGCGTTGGGATGTCATCATCACGCACAAATAAGAAATCAACCGGTGCATCGATTGCATGACAGTAAAGCCCGCTTTTTGACAATTGTACTTTAATCCCCACTTTTTCAAAAAGCGCCATTGACGTTGAATTTAATCGTCCTTTCTTTTGCACCGCAATACGCAATCGTTTTGTTTTACCATCACTCATCTGTATCACACCTTTTATCATTGCTGTTTTCTTTGTTTTTATTGCTTTTTATTTTGTCATACATTAAGTTATAACCGCCTGCCCCATGGGTGATACAACGTGCAATTCTCGTAACAGTGGTAACACTGACACCTGTTTCAGCATAGATTTGACGATAAGGTTTCTGCGCTTTAATTTCTCGAACCGCCCTCCAACGATCAGCCATCGCAGAGATTTCAGCTGGCGTGCATAAATCTTCAAATACTTTTTCGACTTCATGTGCATTACCCAATGATGCCAACGCCTGAAAA
This sequence comes from Facilibium subflavum, assembly GCF_003574485.1. Lineage (GTDB taxonomy): Bacteria > Pseudomonadota > Gammaproteobacteria > Francisellales > Francisellaceae > Facilibium > Facilibium subflavum. The sequence goes on along the minus strand of NZ_QLIT01000006.1, from coordinate 702 downwards.
AGGGCTTTAATATCTGCTTTTTGCGCTTGTTTTATATTCATTATATCTCTCAATAACTCTTAATGTATTAATACACTATAACATATGGCATTATATATTCAAGTACAAGCATTTTTTGCAAAAAATAAATTGGGGAAAAGTGTTTATTGAACTGAAGTTATGTACTTTCCATTTTTGTATATTACTTCAAGAATTTCTCATTTATTCTGCCTGGTTGGTCACATAAATATTTTCAGTGCAGTCATTCCCGAAAAGCAAAGCTTTGGCGGGAATCTACGCCAGAATCCTTCCTTGTTAATAACGGTTGGGGCCGTATGCAAAGGCTGATCCAATTGTAGAAAACCCAAAAGATAGCTTTTGGTTTTGGCCATAACTTCCTTAGACTCACAACGCTTATCACGTGGGTCCCCGCCAAGCGAGGACGACGAGACTTTAGCAAAAAATGTACTTTTGATTTTGGTCATAACGGCCTTGAGTTTCTAACAATTATCACACGGGTCTCTGCCAAGCGACGATGACGTTGATGCACACTTCTAGTAACGGCTACGCTTGCCAAGCGCGGACAGCAAAGCAAGAAAGACTGTAAAATGACTTATGGGTGGGATCTAACTTAAGCCAGTCCTAATGGCACTAAGTTAAGCCGCATTTTTGTATAAACCTCGAGCTTTTTTTAGTGGAGGATATGTCTTTGTTCTGCGTTTT
>NZ_QLIT01000005.1 GCF_003574485.1 Facilibium subflavum | reverse complement strand
ATGCGGCTTAACTTAGTGCCATTAGGCATTACCCTATTTACACCTCTACTATGAGCTAGTCCGACTACCTTGCTAAGCTTATCTCTAGCTTTTTAGGCTCCAAGATAAGCATTCAGAAATAGCAAGGTTCTCCCAAGTTCCAAAGCAATCAGTTCATCTACCCGCTACGGACTCAGACCCCGACACCTCCACGCATACTCGCCTTTACGTATTGCGTAGTGCTGATTTCAGGCATATGAAAACCTTGATCAGGTGCGACGAGGGTATATTACGGGGCTCAATACCTTCACTCGCGTTGTGGCTGATAGACCGCCCTTACTACAGCTTCATAATGTTCGTTACCTTGCATTATGTGTAGTTCGGTTCCAGACTGGTGGCTAGCCTTTTTCTGGGCTGGATTGTCCAGCTTGATTGCCTTAGCTTTGCTTGGCGCACTCATAAATTACTCCTTTGAGATACTGTTCATTGACCTGCCACGAATCCATTTAGATTAATTTTCACCTTGAAAATGCGTGGTACATATTAGCGTAGACAATGAAGTATTTATTTCAAAAGGTATTTTTAAAAGAAGCAAAAAAATATTGTTACTTACCTATCGCAAAAATGATCGATGATTATTTTTTTGGGGCGCTTTCTATAAGAATCGTTCAATATGACTGCATATACCCATCGTAAATCATTTTGCGGGATTTAATGTCGAAGAAGTTTTTTATGGGTATATTAGGCAGGGAAGTTAATATTTTGCACCTGATCCAAAGGCACTTGCTTGGTCTGTTGATGCATTTTTCCATCTTTACCCAGCCACTTTTTTGTTACCGTTGCTGTTTTACCATCTTTGTTTGTATTAACCATGACAGATTCAAAGGATTGCTGCACAACGGCATTATCTTGGTTTGCTGTCTTTTTTTGCGCGGTTTCATTCATGTTTGCCTGGTTTTGCATCTGTTGATATTGCTGCTGAAGATTAGCCACCTTTTGCTGCAACTGCGAAACTGCCTGCTGATAATTTTGTTCAAACTGCTGGCGCTGTGCCTTCAGCTGTGCGCGTTGTGCTTCAATTGCCTTTAGTGCCTGTTGATATTGTTGATCCTGCGTGTTTTGCTGAACCTGTTTTACATTCACCCATCCTACTTGACCATTAGCAGTATTGGCAACTTTGACCCAGTCCCCTTTTTGATAAAACTGAATATACTGATTTTGTGCCTGATCACTGAGCTGGCCGATCACCTTTGCCTGTTCATTTGGCTGATTATAAAGCTGATAGCTTGTCGCAAAAGCTGCACTGGTTGTTGCAATAAGACCTAAAGCAAGTAATAACTTTTTCATATAACACCCTTATTTTCTTACGTTTATTTGACAAAACAAAAATAAAGTAACGTAAAAATCTTAAGAAAAACTTAAGCATTTGGCAATGAGAAAAGCGTTTGTGTGTTCGCCTTCGTCTGCGCACAAAACTGCGCAAAATTTTCTTTACGAAGTGATGCCATAAATTCGGCAACATAATAGACATAAGCTGGATAGTTTGGCTTTCCACGATAAGGCACTGGTGTTAAATAAGGCGCATCAGTTTCGATTAATATACGATCCAAAGGCACTTTTTTAGCCACTTCTTGAACTGTTTGTGCATTTTTAAAGGTAACAATACCAGAAAAAGAAATATACATGCCCATATCTAAGGCTTTCTTAGCCATATCCCAATCTTCAGTAAAGCAATGCAACACCCCGCCACAGCGATCAATACTCCCTTGCTTTAAAATGGCCAGCGTATCTTGTTTTGCACCGCGTGTATGCACGATAACCGGTTTATTAAGACAACATGCCGCATCCATATGTGCAAGGAATTTTTCCTTTTGCGCAGCATGCGTAAGCGCATCATTATAGTAATAATCAAGCCCTGTCTCACCAATGCCAACACACTTTGGCGCTTGTGCATAAGCAATAATATCCTCAGCTTTTGTTGGTTGAATACCTTCAATCTCACTTGGATGCACACCTGCAGAGAAGAAAACATCATCATATGCCAAAGCAATTTGTTGAATCGCTTCAATTTCTTCAAGGGTTGTACCAATCGAGATAATTTGATCAACCTCATGATCTTTTGCCTCTTTTAACACATCATCCAGTGATATACCGTCTAATCGCAGACTATTTAAGTGGCAATGCGAATCAATAATCATCAGATCATATGTTTTTTATCAACGGCATGAATAGCTGGCACATTACGCAAATAGCCATGAAAGTCCAGTCCAAAACCAAATAAAAATTCATTTTCAACCTCAAGGCCAAAATAATCTGCTTTCATTAACCCGCCTTTTTCGCGAGGTGCTTTCTTATCTAACATAACCGCCGTTAATACCTTTTTCGCACCCCGATCCTCGTAATAGCGTTTTACTTCAGATAGCGTCAAACCACCATCTAAAATATCATCAAATAAGATCACCGTACGCCCACGTGGGTCAATATTTGGTGTTTTCACCCAGTTAAGCGTCTGTGAGCCTGTGTACTCATTGCGATAACGACTGGCATGAATATAATCCACCTGAAGTGGGAACTGTAAACGTTTAACGATTTCAGAGGTAATGAATAACCCGCCATTCATCACGCAAACGGCAATTGGGTTTTCTTTTTTCTGTTCATCAGTAATGCTTTTGGCCAGCTGATCAAAAGAGGCTTCAAGCGTTTGGCTTGTTACCATAACACGGGAGGCATCAAAAACTTCTTTAATAAATTGTGGTGTAATCGTGGTCATGCGTTTCAACTGTGAAATTTTGTTTTAAAAATTTCGCCCTATTCTATACGATTTTGTGTATAAATGTGAATATCCATCGTAAAATATTTTTTATTTCAACACGTTATACGGTTGTTTTAAGCTTTGGGCCATAGGCTTCGTATTTTTGCCCCAACGGATTATTGGTAAACTTCTTAAAGTTTTCAATAAACATTTCAACCAGCTGCTGATAGGCTTGATCATAGGCTTTTTTATCCTCCCAAGTATCACGAGGATTTAAAATACTGCTATCAACACCTGATAATTGCTGTGGAATATCAAAGCCAAAATATGCATCTTGTTGACACTCAGCCTGATCAATATCATCATTTAAGATTGCATCGATAATGGCACGTGTGTTCTTAATTGAAATACGATGGCCTTTGCCATAACCTCCCTTAGTCCACCCAGTATTTACCAGATAAGCCTGTGCATTATGTTCTTGCATTTTCTTACCTAAAATCTCGGCATATTTTGTTGGATGCAGCAATAAAAATGGCTGGCCAAAGCACGAAGAAAACACAGCTGTTGGCTCTTTCACACCCAACTCCGTACCGGCAACTTTTGCTGTATAACCAGATAAAAACTGATACATGGCTTGCTCAATAGAGAGTTTTGATACCGGTGGTAATACACCATAAGCATCACATGTTAAGAAAATAACTTTCCTTGGATGCCCTGCTTTAGAGATAGGTTTTACAATATTATCAATATGATAAATGGGATAAGAAACCCGCGTGTTTTCTGTTTTGGCATTCGAATCAAAATCAATGCTGCCATCTTTATTAACAACAACATTCTCTAATAAAGCATCTCGACGAATCGCGTTATAAATATCTGGCTCATTTTCTTTAGAAAGTTTAATGGTTTTTGCGTAACAGCCACCTTCTAAATTGAAAACACCCTCATGATCCCAGCCATGTTCATCATCGCCAACAAGCTTTCGTTTTGGATCGGCTGAAAGCGTTGTTTTTCCTGTTCCTGACAAACCAAAAAACAATGCTGAATCTCCTTTTTCACCAACATTAGCCGAGCAGTGGAATGATCCAATGCCTTTTAAAGGTAAAAAGTAATTCATCATCGAGAAAATACCTTTTTTAATCTCACCACCATACCAGGTGCCACCGATTAATGTCATACGCTGGTCAATATTAAATGCCACAAATGTTTCTGAGTTTAACCCCCATTTTTGATAATCTTCACATTTTGTCTTACAGGCATTTAGGATCGTCCAGTCAGGTTGAAAATCTTTTAATTCCTCCTTGGTTGGGCGAATAAACATATTCTTAAAAAAATGTGCCATCCAAGCAACTTCTGTTACCAAGCGCACCGATAATCTTGTTTCAGGATTTGCGCCACAAAATCCATCCATTACATAAAGCTTCTTACCATTTAACTGTGTCGCAACAAGCCCCTTTAAGTGTGCCCAGGTATCTTGAGACATCGGCTTGTTATCAGAACCATCTGCTGCCCACCATACATTTTTTTTCGTCTCAGGTGTTTCAACAATAAATTTATCTTTTGGTGAGCGTCCCGTATATTTGCCTGTATCTACAGCCACCGCTCCGGTGTTTGTCTGTATACCTTTTTCAAACCCCTGAGCTTCCGGTGATGTTTCATGATCAAAAAGCTTTTGGTAAGAAAGGTTATGAAAAATTTCTTTTGTTTCTAAAATATCGTATTTTTTGAGTTGATCAACCTGCATTTTTGTAAATTCTCCTGTTTTTAGCGCATAAATATAATAATATGCCAGCTTTATTTGGTAAACCCCAATAGGCGCTTATTTATCACTTTATTTTTCAATCGATTAATTTTCAATTTCTTGCCACAAACGATCAAAAGCCTATTGAGAGTATTAACAATCCGCTTTAAAATGATCAAAGTTTAATAAAATGATAAAAAGATATGACAGAGTCTGCACACAAAACTAACTTTATTCGTAATATCATCGACCAGGATATCAAAGAAGGTAAAAATAATGGTAAGGTTATCACGCGTTTCCCGCCAGAGCCAAATGGTTATTTGCATATTGGTCATGCCAAATCTATTTGTTTGAATTTTGGGATAGCCCTTGATTATCAAGGCAAATGCCACTTACGTTTTGATGATACAAACCCCGCTAATGAAGAAGCTGAGTTTGTCAAAGCCATCCAAGAAGATGTAAAATGGCTTGGCTTTGATTGGCAAGATAATCTTTTTTATGCCTCTGGTTATTTTGATAAGCTTTATGACATTGCGATTAAACTTATTAAAAGTGGTGATGCCTTTGTCTGTGATTTATCTGCAGAAGAAGTGAAAGCTTACCGAGGTACTTTAACTGAAAAAGGCCGCCACAGTCCATATCGAAACCGAAGTGTTGAAGAAAACCTGAGACTTTTTGAGAAAATGCGCCAGGGTGGTTTTGAAGAAGGTCAATGTACCTTGCGCGCAAAAATTGATATGGCTTCAGGCAATATTAATTTACGAGATCCTGCGCTTTATCGGATTAAAAAAGTGACCCACCCGCATACAGGCGAGCTTTGGTGTATTTACCCAATGTATGACTTTGCCCATGCAGCTTCTGATGCCATTGAGTCAATCACCCACTCACTTTGCACCTTGGAATTTCAGGATCACCGCCCCTTATATGACTGGGTTGTTGAAAAAAGCGGCTTTCATAACAAACCACAGCAAATTGAGTTTTCCCGCTTAAATCTAAACTACACCATTACAAGCAAACGAAAATTAAAATATCTGGTTGAGCATAAACTCGTTGACGGTTGGGATGATCCAAGAATGCCAACTTTGTGTGGATTAAGGCGTCGTGGCTTCACACCGGCTTCAATTCGCAAACTTTGTGAGCTGGTGGGTGTTTCAAAACAAGACAGTATTACCGATATGAGCTTATTTGAAGAGGCAGTGCGAGATGATTTAAATCAAAACGCACCAAGAAGAAACGCTGTGCTTAATCCACTGCTTGTTGAAATTGATGATTTAAATGAGCAAATGCTGAATGTTCCTAATCATCCACAAAATGACGCGTTTGGCCGCCGTGATATCAGTATTTCAAATAAAATATATATCGAGAAAGATGATTTTATGGAAGCCTTAGAACCAGGGTTTAAAAAACTAAGTTTAGGTGGTCGCGCACGACTGTTAAACGCTTATGTGATTGAATGCTATGACCTGGTAAAAGATAATAATGGCAAGATACAAAAACTTAAGTGTCGCTATCTTCCAGAAACACTTGGTGGCAAAAAACCAGAAGATGGTAAAAAACCTAAAGCAATCCTTCATTGGGTTGATGCAAATAATTGCATTAATGCGCAAATCAAGGTTTATGATCGGTTATTTAATCATGAAAACCCTGCGGCCTTGGATGATTTCTCACAAGCGTTGAACCCAGACTCATTACAGATTATTACCGATGCAAAGCTGGAGAAATCCTTACAAGCCCCCCCCTGCGAGACACATTTTCAATTCAACCGTTTGGGTTATTTTTGCACCGATCAATTTGATCACAGCAAAGATAATCCAGTGTTTAATAAAATTGTCAGCTTAAGAGACACCTGGAAAAAATAAAAGCTTTTTAACCCATATCACTTGTGAGTCATTTTTCAAGCTTTAGCTACAAAGGAAAGTAAAAAATACTGTGAAATAATTTGTTAACAATCGCTTAATAAAATACCAAATTCAAACAAAATACTTTCCCCATAACTGAAGTTATGCACTTTCCATTTTTGTATATTGTTTCAAGAACTTCTCATTCATTCTGCTTGGTTATATTCTTAGTGCCGTCATTCCCAAAAAGCAAAGCTTTGGCGGGAATCCACGCCAGAATCCATTCCTTACCAATAACGGTTTGGGCCTTATGCAAAAGCTTATCCAATTGTAGAAGAACTAAACCTTAAAGGATCGTCTTATAGTTTTGGCCATAATATTTTAGGCCACCAATGATCATCACGTGGATCGCCGCCAAGCGACGATGACGTTGATGCACAACTACGCTTGCTAAGCACGGATGGAAGGACTTGCATATAACCCCAAGGGCTAGTGGAAGCAAGCATATTGATTTTAAGCATCATTTTTTTCTTGTACAACAGCAGTCAATCTAAACGACAAAATCTCTGAAAGTGCGTAACTTCACCCCATAAGAAAAAATCACCTCAAAAACTATACACCTATAGACAAACAAATAGGCTATCTGTAACCTATTGAGCATATAATGATTTTATGTTGTTATTTTTTTGACACTTTCTAAAAGGAGTTTTTGTCATGAATGATTTTGAATATATCGATAAAGCAATTTCTATTGTTTATATGCAGACCGATCTTTCTGCCATTTTATCTTTACTAACGCAACTTCAAAATGGTAAAGGTCAAGCAACCTATGAAGCTTTTCAAGGCAACCTTCATAAATTTATGGACGCCTTGAAAAAACTAGAAGGTGTTTCTATTGGCAGTGGTACAGCAGCTATATCATTGTCTGAATTAATAGCACAAATTGAAAATGGGTCACAGCGCGCGCTGGATTTGCTTCAAGCACATGCACAAAGCATTGTTTCACAAATAAATACAAAAGCTGCGATGAAACAAAAAGATACCACAATTAAGGGACTCTCTATTGTTTTACATGCATATAAGCTTGTTCAATCATTCTACTCAGCCTCTGTTAGGGCACAGCTTGCAACCATACTTTATGAACTGGGTTGCAAGGAAGCTGATGGCTATATCATTGCACTTGAGCATCTTAAAGATGCAGAAAATGCACCTAATTATCTTTATTCTCTGCTTATACCTGACAGCGTTATTGAGGAAAATAATGACAGGGAAGAATCTTTTTGGATAGCCGTTGAAAAAGATTATGCACAAGCAAAAATGCAAACACATATCCCCAGAAGTCTTCGAAAAAAGCGCTATGAATCAACCTATTATTACGAGCTTCTGTTTTATGTGCTTGAATATTTTAAAATCTGGGAGAATTATAAAGATGTTTATAATAAAATTGCAATGCAAGCCCAAGATAATGAAAGCTATTATATTATCTGCCAGGATACCTACAAGCATTTTCCTCAGCAACTTAAAGGCTCAATCATTGAAAAACTAAGAAGCCTGCTTGTTGGCGCACAAGACACAAAAGAGAAAACCAACAAATACTTCAAGGCATTAGAAGCGCTAAAAAAACAAGCAACCTCCCTTAAAGATCTAAAACGTAAAAAACTTAATGTGGGACTTAAACAATCAATTATTTTAATGAAACTAAGTCTTTGTGTTGCTATTATCCACGAGCTAAGCAAACGCTTAAAACAGCTGGATCTGCCGATAAGTGAAGATATCCGCGTTCCTAGAGAAACGGCCGTAAACACAAGTAAGCTTCCCAGATTTCCACAATGGCTTGATTCATTTAACGACTTTATTTCCTCATTAGAAAACCAGGAAGATACTTTTCAATGCCTTGTTTATCACAAGCTGCTTTCTGCTGTTTTTGATAAATATGATGCGCTTTCTAAATTATATGACAACATCTACCAAGACACGATGTATGATAATAAAGACATCAGAGCAATTGTTGAAGATAAAAGTAAAATGATTGCAACCATTCAAACAAATCCACAAGCCTTGCTTCGCGATGTATGCCACGCTCATCAACTTGAAGCAGACGACCAAGTCATTGTCAGTAAAATTTTTCAAAGCTCAAATGCACAGATTATTCCGATCACTGAGAATTGCTTAGAGGAATTTTGCTATGCATTACCAGGCGCTAGAAAACAATATGAGATTGCATTACGCCATACAAACAAGCACCCGCTTTATCCTTTAATTACCATCTATACCGAGTGGTATAAACTTCGATCATTTATTTTGTTTTTTGAAAACCTTGGTAATACAATAAGCAGTTATTGTATAGGCTATGAAGAACAAAATGGCCTGGCATTTGAAATGTTTTACAAAGATCTTGTTTATATCAATTATTTATTTGGTCAGCAATATCATCTGCTTGATCAGGCAACACCTCTGTACACGATGATTT
>NZ_QLIT01000004.1 GCF_003574485.1 Facilibium subflavum | reverse complement strand
CGGAGGTCCAGGTTCTTCGTTTGTAAAATTTCCATTTTGAATACAGCTTGCATATAACTTTGTGAAATATCCTACACGAAAAAACTTTAAAATGCTTTATTAGGCGTGATCAATGTGTGCTTCTAGTAACAGCTACGCTTGCCAAGCACGGATGGCAAATTTGGATAAAAGCATTCATTTTCACTGCAATTTTTAAATGAAGAAGCTATACTGGTGCAAGTTTTTTTTAGATAAAAATAAAAAGGAGAGTTATGACACGTCCAAGTCACCGCGCTTTTGATGAGATGCGTAAGATACAGGTGATCAGAAACTTCACAAAATATGCTGAAGGATCTGTATTGATTAGTTTTGGTCAAACCAAAGTTTTATGTACAGCCTCTGTCATGAAAGAAGTTCCACGTTTTTTAAAAGATGCCAATCAAGGCTGGTTAACGGCAGAATATGGCATGTTGCCTAGATCAACGCATACACGTGTTGATCGAGAGGCTGCAAGAGGGAAGCAATCAGGACGCACACAAGAGATTCAGCGACTGATTGGGCGAGCATTACGTGCAGTGGTTGATTTAACAAAAATTCCTGGGTACACAATTAAAGTTGATTGTGATGTAATTCAGGCTGATGGTGGAACAAGAACAGCTGCGATTACCGGTGCAAGCCTTGCGGTTGGAGATGCCATTAATTATATGCATAAAAAAGGGCTGTTGGCTTCTGAGTGTCAGCCTATCATATCTCATGTGGCGGCGATATCTGCGGGAATTTATAATGATAAAGCCGTATTGGATCTTGACTATGAAGAGGATTCAACGGCTCAGACGGATATGAATATTGTCATGACAGACAAAGGCGGGATCGTTGAGATCCAAGGTACTGCCGAGCAGGCGCCTTTTACTGACGAGCAGTTCCAGCAAATGCTTTGTTTGGCAAGAAAGGGAATTCAAGAGATTATTTCTAAAACGCGTTATGAGACAAGCGCGGCTGATTTAGCTTAGTTAATAGTACTATTGACCATCATGCCTAGAGTCTTAAAAGCTGCTGATTAATGCGGCAAAGTATTTCAATATCCCTTTTTTTAAGTTCATTGCAGAACTGCTGTAATGCTTCACTTGCACAAAAAACCAATCGTTTTTCTAACATGTCAATTTGGTTACAGATCGATTGGCGTTCTTTGTGTAAAGCGGCTAAATTTTTATCGTTTTGGATAAGGTGGTCTAATGCCGTATTAGTATGGCCAACTACTTTGCGCTTTTCACGTTTGATTTGTGTGGGGCGGTTGTTTGATGTTGTATAGTTGTTGGTCGTTTGTGGTGTAATTGTGCTGTGATTATTCGTTGACCTTTTCTTCTTTAAAGATAATTTTTTGCGAATTGGTGTGTCACTCATATGTTATCGTCTTTTCATTTGGTTTTTAAATAGTATTTGGTGCATTGTGTTGTTACACCGCTTTAAGATAATCTTGATTATAGCATGGTTTGTGTTTGAAATGTTAGCCCTTACCTTATTTACTTGTAACTGAGTTTATAATTGCATTATCAATATGATGATTGTGCTTGATTTTGGAACAACCTGACTTTATAATACACAACTAAGGCGCCGTTGAAAAGGTGAAACGCATAATTGCTTCAAGCGGGAGTGTGTTCTAAGCGCATTTAAAATAATGAAAGTTTTATAATAAATAGAGAGGAATAAACAATGCCAGCTACGATGCACTATAATAATGCACCAATAACTGATGCAGATCAGTCGCTACCATTACGTGATCATATCAAAGAAGTTATTGCAACCTACTATAAAAACATGGTTGCACAGGGTACAAAGCCAGAGAATGTTTATGAACTGGTCATGGCTGAAGTAGAGCTTCCTTTGATCGAAGCGACAATGGAATATACAGGCGGAAATCAAAGTCGCGCCGCTAAAATTCTGGGCATTAACCGTGGTACTTTTCGTAAAAAACTTGCACATTATGGTATGTTATAATTAGATTCTAATACGACTAAAATCTTGAACTTTTAAAGCCATTTTATGGCTTTTTTTATGTCCAGTTCATTTAAAGTTTTCATGACTAATTGGAATATTGACAATAACTATCTACAAAACTCACCAGGTAAGTGACTACTTTTTTATAAATGTAGCACATAAGCTTATGTGATATATCGTGCATGATTACTGTAGTTTGACATGCGCTAATGAAGCAGCTTGATAGATGATTTCATTACCAAAGGCTTTACTAATTCTATCTGTAAGTGATAAAGGCTGGGTGTAATCAATAATTGGCAAGCCTTTGAATTGTTCACGTGCAACGCTGGTAACAGAGCCAAAATCATCGATTAAACCATAGCGTTTAGCCTGGATGCCTGAAAAAGGCATGCCGGAGAAAAGCTTGTCTTCGGCTCGCTTATCAAGACGATCGCCACGGCCAGCTTTAACGGCATCAATAAATACCTCATGTGTTTGAGATAGCATTTTTTCCATTTCACTGACTTGAGATGCGCTTTGTGGCTCAAATGGATCCAAGAAACCTTTATCTTTACCTGCTGTGTATAAGCGGCGTTCAACACCAATTTTTTTCATTAAATCAACAAAGCCAAACCCGCCTGCACGTACGCCAATTGAGCCGGTTATTGTCATCTTGTTTGCATAGATTTTTTGTGCGGCTGAGGCAACATAGTAACCTCCTGAAGCACATACATCAGTACAAATTGCATAAACTGGGATTTTAGGGTGTTTTTGTTCTAAATAACGTATTTGTTGATAGATTTCATCAGATTGAACAGGGGAGCCACCAGGACTATTAATTTGCAGAAAAACCGCTTTTGTATCTGCACTTTTAAAGGCGTTTTCCAGACTCTCATTGATTCGTTTTGCGTTGGCTACAGCGTCATCACTAATAACACCATCAAGCTTAATAAGCGCAATGTGAGACTTTGGCAGTGGACCTTTTTCTGAGTAATCCTTAAATATAGAGACTAAAATAAAAACAACGATAACAAGCCAGCATAACCTGAAGAAAATGCGCCAGCGTCGACTGCGTCGTTGCTCTTTTAGATAGGCGTTTGCAATGCGTTCCAGATGTTCAGACATAATCCCTCAACTCGTTCTTTATAAATATGTTAATAATGTAGAACAAATCTTAGGAAAAATCACGTGCTTTATTTAGCTGATTGATTCCATGTCTATTTTGATCGCAAGTTCTTCTAGCTGTTCTTTGTTAACATCAGAAGGCGCTTCAGTCATCAAACAGCTTGCTGTTTGTGTCTTTGGAAAGGCGATGACATCACGGATATTCGTTGTATTGGTAAGCAGCATGACAAGCCGATCAAGGCCAAATGCGATACCACCGTGAACAGGCGCACCATGCTGTAAGGCATCTAATAGGAAGCCAAACTTTTCTTTGGCTTCTTGTTCACTAATACCAAGTAAGGAGAAAACAGCTGATTGCATGGCCTGATCATGAATACGAATAGAACCGCCACCTACTTCATAACCATTGATGACCATGTCATAAGCACGCGATAGCATTTTCTCAGGTGCTGATAATAATTTAACAGGATCATTCGTTTTTGGTGAAGTAAATGGATGATGTAGTGCGTATAGGCGATCATCTGCTTCTTCAAACATCGGGAAATCAACCACCCAAAGTGGTGCCCATGATTTTGTATAAAGCTGTAAATCTTCCCCAATTTTTACGCGAAGCGCGCCCATGGAGTCATTGACGATATGCGATTTACCCGCGCCAAAGAAGATAATATCACCATTTTGCGCGCCACTAAGCGCGATCGTTTTATCTAATGCCTCTTGTGAGAGGTTTTTGATAATAGGGGACTGCAAACCTTCTTTACCTTTTGAAATATCGTTCACTTTGATATAAGCAAGACCTCGAGCGCCATATATTCCTACAAATTTTGTATAATCATCAAGCATTTTTCGTGTTAATTTTTCACAGCCCATTGGCAAACGCATGGCGATGACTCGAGATTTTTCATCATTGGCCGGTGTAGAGAAAACCTTAAATTCCTCATTTTTCATGATATCTTTTATATCGACAAAGAATAAGGGAATGCGGAGATCTGGCTTATCAGAGCCATACTTCTCCATGGCCTCAGCATAACTTAGGGTGGAGAATTTTTCATCAAGCTCAACGTTAATGGTTTCTTTAAACAAGCCTTTAATCATGCTTTCAACCATTTGCTGGATTTGCGTCTCATCCATAAACGATGCTTCGATATCGATCTGTGTGAATTCAGGTTGGCGATCAGCGCGCAGGTCTTCATCACGAAAGCATTTAACGATTTGATAATAACGATCAAACCCAGAGACCATTAGTATCTGTTTAAATAACTGTGGTGATTGTGGTAAGGCATAAAATTGCCCCTTATGATTACGGCTTGGTACCAAGTAATCACGGGCACCTTCCGGTGTTGCCTTGGTTAAAAAAGGCGTTTCAATATCTAAGAAACCAGCGCTATCTAAGAAGCGACGAACAAATTGTGTAATTTTAGCGCGTTGTATCAGCCGATTTTGAATTTCAGGACGTCGCAAATCGATATAACGATATTTAAGACGAACATCTTCACCAACATGCTGATGTTCATCGATCTGAAAGGGAATGGGTTTTGCCTGACTGATAATTTGAAGCTGTTGACCAATGACTTCAATTTTTCCACTGGCAAGATTTGGATTTTCCTGACCGCTTGGCCTTGGTTTGACGACGCCTTTTGCTTGAATAACATACTCATGGCGTACACCATCAGCGATATTGAAGACTTCTTTGTTTTCAGGTTCAAAAACAAGTTGAACTAGGCCGGTTCTGTCTCGGATGTCTAAAAAAATCACACCGCCATGGTCACGCCGACGATGCACCCAACCACATATATCAACAATTTCATCAATCAATGTTTCATTTACTTCAGAGCTGTAGTGACTACGCATTCTTCTTACCTATTTGTTTTCAAAGTTAACGAGTAAAGTAATAAATTTTTTGCCTGACCAGCATATACAAATATCTTATTATTGACAATGCTTTGGTTGGAAAGTTAAACAGATAATTTCACTTTTTTTATAAAGCTAAGATGATTGGTGGCAATAAGGGGTAAAAGGTAAAAAACCTAATGGCAGCCACCTTTAGCAGTAGCGCAGTTTTTTGTACAATGATTATTAAGATTAAGCTCAAAGCGAAAGCGTTGTGCAAAATGCTTCATCAATGCAACCAAAATACCCATAAATATTACACAGCCAATAATCCATGAAAGCGCTTGTGTTGGATGAGATATAATTAAGGTAGCCTGATAGACAATAATTGCTGAGGTATAAGCAATGGCGGTGCTCCAAAGAACAGAAATCGCTGCCCAGCCGCGCGTGGCCTCTCTTGCCATCGTGCCAATCGTTGATGCGCAAGGAATATATAATAAAACAAATAGCATATAAGCAAAGGCTGCCGCTAGAGAACCAAAACTAGTAATCATGCCACCCATTGCTGTTTTACTCATACTTGTGTCGGCTTCTCCTGCGGCAAATGGGTTTAGAAAAGCAGTAATATTCATGTTGGTAAAGCCATTGATTGTGTCATCCCAAGCACCTTTGAGCCCTCCCCAAAGATCAAATGGCTGTTTTGCAACCTGTTGCAAAGTTTCAGGTTCTTGTTGCGTGTAAAGCGTGTTAAGTGTGCCAACGACCACTTCTTTTGCCAAAGTTCCAGTTAACAAACCAACTGTTGCTTGCCAATTATCCTTTGATATGCCCATGGGCTCAAGGACAGGTGTGATTGAACGGCCAACCTGTGCTAATACAGATTGTTGAGAGCCACCGGCGACAACCTTGCCATCTACTTGAATGCTATTTAAGGTACCCACTAATACACAAATGGGAATGATTACTTTACCTGCTCTGAAAACAAAGCGTTTTAAACGACTCCAGCTATGTAAAACAATGGTCTTGAAGTTTGGCATGTGATAGACAGGGAGCTCCATTACAAAAGGTGCACTTTGGCCTTTTAAAATAGTGAACTTAATAACATAGCCTGTGATGATTGCGCCTAATATTCCAATTAAATATAGACCAAATACAACCAGGGCGCCGCTTTGCGGGAAAAAGGCAGATGCAAAGACAGCAAAAATAGCTAACCGCGCACCGCATGACATGAAAGGTGCCATCATAATCGTCATTAATCGATCACGTCGGGTTTCTAATGTGCGAGCAGCCATAATTGCCGGCACATTGCAGCCAAACCCGACAATCAGTGGAACAAATGCCTTGCCAGGTAAACCTATGGCCTGCATGAATCGATCCATCACATAAGCAGCACGCGCCATATAACCTGAATCTTCCAGGAAAGATAAGAATAAGAACATACAACCAATCTGTGGTACAAAGGTCAACACGGTATTAAGTCCTAAACCAATACCTTGACCGATAATAGCAGTCAACCATAATGGCAAACCTAAATAGACACCTAAGTGTGTGATTCCATCAATAAAAAATAGGCTTGATGTATTATCAAACAACGGCTGCAGTGCACCACCAATGGTGATGGTAAACTCAAACATCAAATACATGATAAATAAAAAAACAGGGATACCCAGGTATTTGTGCATGCATATGCTGTCAATGATTTCAGTGGTTTTGTGTCTTGTGACTTTTTGATTGTCACAGCTTTGTTGAATGACAGCTTCAAGTGCTTGATAGCGCTGTGTTGACAGCTGGATTTCCGCATCTTTATGGGTGATAAATTGATCTTTAAGTGACAGTAACTGCTGATAGGTTTTTTCATCAAGTAATAAGGGTAAGCTGTAATCATCTTCAATTAATCGTGTTGCCAGCCACAAACTTGGATAGGGTAGACAAAGATGTTCAATTTTAGCTGAAAGCGCTATTGTTGCTTTATCATAATGCTTTTTAAGATTAAAGGTAGAAGGGTTTATAGGAGAAACTAGCGCATTTTTTAGCTGATCGATACCAACTTTTTTACGTCCAATAACAGGGATAACAGGACATCCTAGAGTTTGAGCAAGCTTATTATAGTGAATAATAATCCCTTTTTTTTGGGCAACATCGATCATGTTTACCGCTAAAATCACAGGGATATTCATTTCAATTAGCTGCATAGTTAAATAAAGATTACGTTCTAAATTGGATGCGTCAATAACATTGATAACCGCATCGGGTTTAGTCTCAATGATATAGCGTGTTGCAATCTGTTCATCCAGGGAGGATTGATCAGAAGCTGTCAGGCTGTAGATCCCAGGTAAGTCGGTAATCTCAATTTTTTGGTTTTGAGCATAGGTAAACCCGATTTTTTTATCAACAGTCACCCCGCTCCAGTTACCGACTTTTTGACTAAGCCCAGTCAGTGCATTAAAAATAGTTGTTTTCCCACAATTTGGATTACCAATGATCGCATACTTCATAAGGCTTCTACTTTTAAAAATTGAAGTTCAGCGCTACGCAAAGAAACGGCGAAATTCTTAATAAAAATATGGTATGGGTTCCCAAAAAGTGCCTTTTTAGCAATGTAAAAATCAACCCCTGGAATAAACCCAAGGGATAGTAGTTTTTGCATATAATTGCGTGGACAGTCTGTTGAAAACCCAGTAATTCGATAAGATGTTTTCGTTTTAAGCATTTTTGCTCCAAATTATGTAAGTTACAAACGCTAACCACCAGTAAAATAGCTCATGTGCTAAATAGGGGTCTGTTTTATAGACAAAAGGATTGTAATGAAATATTTAATTCAAGTCAATTATAATGATAAGCGTTCGCATTTAATAGCTATAAATTTGATGTAAATCAATTTTAGTGATCAGTTAACGCGCTTTCAGGGATAAGTAGTGTTAAAAGACTTGCAATAGTCGCACAAGCCAGTAATAAAAAGGCTAAAAGTATATTTGCTGATATTGGTATGATGACAACAATAGCGCTGATGAGTGCTGCAATTAACATCGAAATACAGCCATATAAGCCGCCAACAGCGCCTAGTCGTGCTTTAAAGGTCACAATTGCCAGTGTGCTACTGGTTGGGAAAATAATGCCTGCTGATAAATTAAAGATAATAATGGCTATCATGATAAGCGTGAGGTTATGACTAAAAAACAGCGCTTGAATAAGTAGAATAATACTTGAGAACAAGAACAGACCAACGGCAATTTTTTGGGCGGTTTCAATCGCAATGTATTTTAAAGCAATGCCATTGGCAAACATACCAAGCATGATAAATGCCTCACCGATTGCAAAAATAGCAGCATAGTCTAATGGGTTTAATCCAAAGTGCACCTGGAATAAAAAAGCACTCAGCGAAAAATAAGAAATAATTGTAGACATCATTAAGCTTGATATTAACATGTGTTTAATAAAATGCTTGTTTTTGATCACCCACAGATAGGTTTTTACAGAAAGCTTTGCAGAAAGTCTTTTTTTCGGTGTAAGCAAGGTTTCAACAAGAAAAAACTGTGCTAATACATAGCAACTAATACTTAGGATGAGAATAAAAATAAAATCAGCACGCCAATGATATAAATGTGCTAAAATAGCACCGATTATGGGCGCTAAGACAGGTGCTAAAAGTGTGCCAATACCAAGAAATGACATAAAGCGTGCATAGTCTTTTTTATCAGGAATTACATCCCGAAGAATCACACGGCCTAAAGACATGGGAGCAGCCATGCCTATGGCCTCAAGTGCGCGGCCAATCATCAATTCAGTGAAACTTGTGCTAAGAAGTGTAATCAATGTGCCAATAATGCTGATCGCAAGGCCAGATAAAAAAATAACACGTCGCCCATAACGCTCAGATAATGGTCCATAGATAAGCTGTGCAAAAGCGAATATGATAAAGTAAAAAGTCACGCTAAAAGCTAAAACTGAAGGGTTGGTATGAAACTCATGAGTAATGCTGGGCAAAGAGGGAACATAAATATCGGATATAAAAATACCTAACATCGATGTGAATAATATGATGATAATAAAAATTACTTTGGCCGGTTTTGATACCTTGAGTGTTAGCATGAGCCCCCTTTAATGTACTGTTTAAATTTGAACGGCTGTTCATGTTTTTAATTATACATTACCCAAGAAGCATTTAATAGCCTTTCTGGTTAGGTGTTTTTCAGTTTTTGTGAAGGTTTAACTTAAGGGGGTAATTGCACATATAAAAAGGTAAAAAGAGATTTGTGTGGCGAGGATGAAAAATTTATAGCGCTTGTGCTAATAAATCTGCTTTATCTGTTTTCTCCCAGCTAAACTCATCTTCTTGACGCCCAAAATGACCATAGGCGGCTGTTTTTTGATAAATAGGCCTTAAAAGATTCAAGTGGTGTGTAATCGCATAAGGGCGAAGGTCAAAGTGTTTGACAATTAATTCTTTGATGGTGTTGTCATCGACTTTACCAGATCCAAAGGTATTGATCATGATTGATGTGGGTTCAGCCACACCAATGGCGTAGGATATTTGAATTTCACATTTATCTGCAAGTCCTGCTGCAACGATGTTTTTGGCAATGTATCTGCCCATATAGGCGGCTGAGCGATCAACTTTTGATGGATCCTTTCCTGAAAAAGCACCGCCACCATGATGTGCCGCACCACCATAGGTATCAACAATAATCTTGCGTCCTGTTAAACCACAATCTCCAACAGGGCCGCCGATAACAAATTTACCTGTTGGGTTGACAAAATACTTTGTGCTATCTGAGAGCCATTCAGCAGGTAAAACAGGGCGTATAATTTCTTCAATAACGGCTTCTTTAATCACATCCTGAGCGATATTTGGAGCATGCTGGGTTGATAATACAACCGTGTCAACAGCAGAAGGTTTGCCATCAACATAGCGCAAAGTTACTTGCGCCTTGGCATCAGGACGAAGCCAGGAGAGAGTCTTGTTTTTACGTAAAAAAGCTTGTCGCTGCATTAACTTGTGTGCATAGTGAATAGCCGCAGGCATAAGATCAGATGTTTCATTTGTGGCAAATCCAAACATTAAGCCTTGGTCACCTGCGCCTTGATCAATTGGCTTTTGTCGATCAACGCCTTGGGCAATTTCAGGTGATTGTTTGCCAATGGCATTGATAACAGCGCAACAGTTTCCATCAAAACCTAGATCATCTTTATCATAACCAATATCGATCACGACTTTGCGCACGATATCTTCAATATCAACCCAAGCTGAAGTCGTGACTTCTCCGGCAACCAGTGCCATTCCTGTTTTAACCAGGGTTTCACAGGCAACACGTGCATGTTTATCCTGTATTAATATCGCATCTAAAATTGCATCAGAAATCTGATCAGCAATCTTATCAGGGTGCCCTTCAGAAACGGATTCAGAGGTAAATAAAAATGTATTGGACATGTTTGTACCTTTTTATGTTGTGTTTAACAAGCTAAAAGGCTTCTATAAGAAGATTGATTTATATAGAAACGCTTTAGCGGTTTTATTTTTTGTCGCCCGCAAGTTGTTGTTAAATCAGCGACATTTTCAGTTAAGCGCCATATTAATATTAAATGTGGCACAAAGTCAAATATAATGAAGAAAGTTAGGTAATTCCTATACCAGGCGAAGGCCGCCTTTGCCCTTTGAGGCAGATTTGTTGCTAGGTGGATTTACATCATCATCACTTTCGCCCTCATTGACATTAATGCCATAGCCAAATTCGCGTGCATAAAGGCCTTGTTCTGTTTCGCCAGAGTAAAGCTCCAGAATACTTTCTATCGGGATATTAATAGACATAACATCACCATCAAAAGTGGCATGAAAAGTTACTTTTTCATTATCACAATGAAAGTCACTAATGGCATCAGGGGAGAGGTTTAGTAAAATTTTGCCATCCTCATCAATATAACCTTCTGGTACGATAACGTTTTCATATTCGGTATCAATAAGCATATAAGGGGTGAAACCATGATCGACTAGCCAGTCATAGGTTGCTTCAACAAGATATGCGCGTAACATAGCCATTTTAGAGAACTCCTTTTTACATCTTTATACTTTTTCTGAATGATGGGCGGTTAAACAGGCGCTTTGCATAGTTAATTAATGGCATGGCTTTTTCTGGTAATTTAATATCTAACTTAGGCAAATTATATAAAATAACGGCCATTGAGCAGTCTAATATCGTAAAATCATCACCTAACAGGTAAGGCTGTTTCTTCAGTATTGGAATAAGTTCAAACAGTATTTTTAAAAGTGCAATTTTACTTGCTTGTTTTTCATCTTCACTATTACTATTAAGTGTTTTGATCAGTAATGGCAGCCATTCATCATCAATTTTTTTGCCAAGCATGCGTGCCTGGGCACGCTCTAGCGGGAATACTGATAATAAAGGTGGGTAAGGAAAGCGTTCTTCAAGGTATTCAAAGATAATATCCGCTTCATAAACGATAAGATCTTTTGTCATCAAGGTTGGCACTTTCCCATAAGGGTTAAGTTCGTATAACTCTTCTATCTTGTCTTCTTGTTCAATATCAATAATATCTGCAGTAATATCTTTTTCTGCTAAGATGATTTTAATACGATGACAGAAAGGGTCATTGCCACTTGTGTATAAAGTCATTGTTGAGCGTTTATTTTGAGCAGACATGTGTGTGCGCAATCCTCTATTAAAATGATTGGGTCATTATATACCACTCATAAAGCATTTTACAGCTTTTGATTATGGTTTTGTTGTGATATTAACAAAAAAGCGCACTGCAATGCAGATGCGCTTTTAGAATACCTTGCAGATGCATTTTCACATAATGCAGTATCTGCACATAAAGGTGTATCTTAACGTTTAGAGAACTGACGTCTTCTACGTGCTTTTCTAAGGCCAACTTTCTTACGTTCAACTTTACGAGAGTCGCGCGTAACAAAGCCTGCTTGACGAAGCGCTGGCTTAAGTGTTTCATCAAAGTCAATTAAAGCACGCGCAATACCTAAACGGATTGCACCTGACTGACCAGTGGTCCCACCGCCTTTTACTGTGATTTTAAAATCAAACTTATCAAGCGCATCAATAAGGTCAAGTGGTTGTTTTACGACCATAGAAGCTGTTTTACGGCTGAAGTATTCATCTAAAGCCAGGCCATTAACGTTGATACTGCCAGTTCCTTTTTTCATGAAGACGCGGGCAACTGAGCTTTTACGACGACCGGTTCCGTAATTGTATGTTTGTGTCATATCTAAACCATCCTATTAAATTTCTAAAACTTGCGGCTGTTGTGCGGTATGTGGATGTTGTTCACCACTGTACACTTTTAACTTTTTGTACATGGCGCGACCAAGCGGATTTCTTGGCAACATGCCTTTAACTGCTTTTTCAATCGCACGCTCTGGATGGCTGGCGATCAACTTTTCAAATGAAGTTGATTTGATACCGCCAATATAGCCGGTATGGTGATAATAAATTTTATCTTTTCTTTTATTACCAGTCACTGCAACTTTTTCTGCATTGATTACAACCACATAATCACCTGTGTCGACATGTGGTGTATATTCTGCTTTATGTTTTCCACGCAGGCGTCTGGCAATTTCTGTTGCAAGACGGCCAAGTGTTTTGTCTTTTGCATCGATCAAAAGCCATTCTCTTTTGACTTGATCAGGTTTTGCATTAAACGTTTTCATCTTTGTTACCTTAAGTTTTCGTTGTTAACTACTCAGTTTCTGCAAAATCTTTCAGCGTTTAAGCTGACAAATTTAAGCGTGCATATGCTAACAGAAGATGAATAAAAAAGAAAGGGGTAATTGGTGATTAACTTTGCGCCGAATTGCATTATTTACAATAAAACAATGAGTGGATGCTGATCTTTAACTGAAGTTACGCACTTTGCTATTTTTGTATATCACCTCATCCGTCACAGCCGCTTGGCGGCTGTCCACGCAATAGTTGTTTCTTAGCAATAACGGTTGGGGCCGTATGCAAAGGCTGATCCAATTGCAGAAAACCTAAAAGATAGCTTTTGGTTTTGGCCATAACTGCCTTGAGTGTCCAATGATCATCACGTGGATCCCCGCCAAGCGAGCGAGTTGCTATGTTGTATTGATGAATTAGCCCCAGAGAAATTATCCGAGTAAACTAAAGGAGCTTAAACTTTAGAAGGAGAATCCTCATGAGGAAATACGATTATACAGGAAAGGTTGTTTATATGGGTATTGACGTTCATAAAAAAACGTACGCATGTGTAAGTATTTGTGAAGGAGAGATCGTCAAAAAGGATACCATGCAAGCTGATCCAGCCAGTTTGATTTCTTATATTAAAAATCAATTCGCAGGCGCTAACGTAGAAACGG
>NZ_QLIT01000003.1 GCF_003574485.1 Facilibium subflavum | reverse complement strand
CGAATTACGCCCGTTAAAGCATCTTTTACTTCATTTTCTACTGTATTTTTCAGAGCAAGTACGTTATCTTTACTCATGTGTGTATTCCTCCATTTTGAGCGTTTTTACTTTGCAAAATAATTCTATCATTCTGCAGTGAATACACCACCTAAGTATCGCTGATTATATTTCAGCCCATACACCAAATTCGAGTATATCTCCTTTCTCAGCTTCATCTCCTTCAAGTTTATCAAAATGATCTAAATACCACGCATTAAACTGTTTCCTAAAATCCTTGGTTGAGGATTTACTATTCCATAATGCATTAAGCTTTGCTTCGGCCATAATTATAAAAGCATCGGCAGATATTCTTTTAACCGTTGCATTTTCAACGATATTAAGTAATCCCTGCCCATTGACATTTTCAAATGCATCTAAATAATCTATGGTAACATTTTGCCATTGAAGCGCACCTTGTGTTTCTTCAGAAGATGGTTCGATTAGCAAATGTTTAAAGTACGTGTCTTTTAATTGACATTGAATAACACTCCCTGGCATAAAAGTCATACCATTAAAGGTGCAATTAATAAAACTTGTGTTAGCAAGCTCATTTACTGAAAAGTCTCCATTAAAGGTACAACCAGAAAATTCTACACCTTTAGCCGCTTTCACGGAAAATTTTGAATAAAACTCAGCCTTACTAAAATATGAGTTATCTACACGTTTAGTATAAATTGTATCATTCTCAGTAAAATCACAAAAATTAACATCTCTAAATTGACAGCCGCTTAAACTGCCTAAACCGCTTGAATATATTGAGCTTTCACTTAAAACAAGCTCTTTGTGTGTCTTACCCCACCAATCAACCTGACATTCAACATGACTCAATACACCCTTAAAATGCGTATCCGTCAAATCTGGAAAACACGAGGACAGGGGCGAATCACTAAAATCGGTTGCCAGACTTTGTCCTTTATCAACAAGCGCTTGCAGCCTTGTTTGGTAACGATCTATTTGCGTATCAATACTATCACCGATAAGGGGTAACATTGGAAAAAGCGCACGCCATTTTTGTGCCTTTTCTTCTGGAATGTTTTTACCATCCGTTAAGTATTGATCCCAATCTGAAAGTAAGCGCTCAATTTCCGATTTTGTCATAGAACCCATAATTGCATTATCAAAACGGCAAGTAGACCAATCACGCAAAGGCAAGCTTTCTTGATCATCTTGCTCACCCTGATAATAATGAAAGTGATTTAATCTGGCTGCCCGCAGATCTAATCCAGATAGATCAAGCTTAAGTTCTTCAGGTAAATTAATCTTACCAGGCGCATTGACCACTAAATAATGCAATAACTGTTTATATTGTTGTTGTAATTCATCAATCTTATCTATACCTTCTAAGGCTTGCGATATCTCATCGATTGAAGATCCTTCAGATATATCCAACTGGCTTTTTACATTATTAAGTTTTTTGCAAACTTCATCTATATAAGAAGAGGTTATTATGTCTCTAAGCCCTACAGGAAATCCATTACTCTCTATTACCTTTTTCAATAAAGTCATTTGCGCTAACAATGAATCAGCTTGATCTTTACTATTGCTGCTATTAATTATTTCTTGCGCTTCTTCTAAAAACTTACTTTGAAGCCTTTCAATTGCATCACCTGGCTGTTTCCCAATATGCTTTTGAGCAGTATGAATAGCTTTCAATTTCTTTTTTTGCTCTGCCATCTCATCTGCCAATCTAACCAGCCCTTGGTAATTATTTTGAATATCATCGCTTTCCAAAATGCTTTTAACTCTAGTTAGTGTGTTTTCATTGTTTTGTATAAATGCATCTACTTCATCTGCGCTGCCAACATTCCCTACTTTTAGCATACTTATTTCTGCTGACACAGCCTGATGTATAGAAAGGGAACCAACATCATTAACCAAACCAAGACTCATGAGCCTCAAGGCCGTATTGTATTCCTGTACTGCTTCGATGTGACTCTCTGGAAGCTGAGCTAATAATGCCTTCAAAGCATTTCCTGCTGTTGAGTTCCCCCTCATATCATCTAATGCTGTAATAATTGCACCTGCTATCGACTCATCAAAGTTCTCAGCCGCTAAATTGATTTTTTGCAACTTTTCTATTGCATTACCAAAGCATAGATCTGCTTTTTCATCAGGATCTTGCGTATTCTTAATAGCCACCCCAGCCAAACTTACCTTTCCATCTTTATAGTTCTCACGATATACTTTTTTGGCAGATGTAAAAGCATTACGTAAGCTCACAAGATACTGCTGGCGAGCACGTAATAGATCAAATTCAGATACAACCTGATCAAATTTATCTAACCCTAAAGCTTGATGATTAACCAAAAGAGATTGGTTAAAAGTTTCTCTGTAGGCTTTGCAAAGGTCAGTAACATCAGCAATACTAAAACTATCGGCCTCAACGCTAGATGCATTTATTGCTGTGATTTTTGTACAAAGCGCTGCTTCTAGGGTTTCATATTCTTCTTTAAGACTTTCAATATTCTGTTGTGTGGTTTTCTGATCTTCAATAATACTCTCATCCAGATGCAAATGTAGAAATTCAATATCATCTCCATCAAGCGCACTTCCATTAACTATTTCTTGTTGAATTTCCTTTAATTGATTTAAATTAGCTATAAGCATAAAATACCTCCAAATTCCAATTAATGCCATACCTGTATACCATGTGGATGAATATTTATAAATCATTTGGAGAATGTTCCATCAAAATGATTGTATTTATGTATATTTTTTACAAAAATGCCTTTTTTACTGAAATAACGCATTTATCATTTTTGTATGTTACCCCAAGGACTTCTCATTCATTCTGCCTGACTGGTCACACAAATGTTTCAAGGTACCGCGCTTACAAAGCAAGGCTTTGGCGGGGATGACAAAGGCTATTATCCTTGCGTATACCACCTCACCCGTCACAGCCGCCTGGCTTTAATCACAACGCACAGTAATTGTAAAATGGTTTATGAGTGGTATATAATAAACACCAACAAAAGCCAACGATACGGCAAAACGATCACATGGGTTATCGACTATCAAAAATCTATACAAAAACAGGTGACCAAGGAACAACCGCATTATCAGATAATAAGCGTCTGTATAAGGATGAGCTGATTATTGAAGTCATCGGAGAAATAGATCACTTAAATGCTTATATTGGCGTGGTACAATCCTTTAGCCATCATGATGAGATCAATCGATATTTATCTAATATCCAACAAATACTTTTTAATATCGGCGGCCATTTGTCTTACCCTGAGTTTATCGCTTTACAAAAAGAAGATATTACCACACTTGAACATCATATTGATCGGTTAAATAAGGCTTTACCGCCATTAAAAGAATTTATCCTGCCAGCTGGTTCAAAAGCCAGTGCATTTTGTCATCTGGCTAGAACAACTGCAAGAAAAGCCGAGCGCTTCTATGTCCGTTTAATGCGCACAAAACAGCATAACAATCCATTAATATTGCAATACCTTAACCGTTTATCTGACTTTTTATTTGTTACAGCACGCAGCTTAAATAATAAAGATAATCATAATGAAGTATTGTGGCAAAGCCATCGCATTAAGGATAGCCAATGAAGATTATTATTTTAGGTGCCGGTCAAGTTGGCAGTTCTTTAGCAAAAAGCCTGCAAAAAGATCACAGTGTCAGCATTATTGATGAACGTGCAGCACGCCTGCGTCAAATTCAAAATCACTTTGATGTACGCACGGTATGTGGTTCTGCTTCTCACCCAAATATCCTAGAAGAAGCAGGTGCAAATGATGCGGATATGATTATTGCGGTAACCAATAATGATGAAGTCAATATTGTTGCCTGTCAAATTGCCTATAGCCTGTTTAAAATACCCACCAAGATTGCCAGGCTTCGCAATAAAAACTATGCCCGCTATCCACAGATTTTCAACAATGATAATATTCCAATTGATTTTATCATTAATCCAGCTGAATTAGTGACTCAACGACTTGTTCGCCTTGTCGAGCATCCTGGAAGCTTCCAGGTTGTTGATTTTATTAATTCCCGCGTACAACTGGTTGGTAGCTCCATCTCATCAGATTCGCCACTGCATGGCATGGCAATCAGAGAATTTCGCCAGGAACTCTCTGATATTGATGCGCGAATCATGGCGGTTTACCGACAAAAGCAAAATATCACTGTAACCGCTGATACTGTGCTTCAAGCACATGATGATGTTTTTTTTATTGCTGAAAAAATCAATGTCCCGGCTATATTAGAGGAATTCCAGCCTAACCAGACAAAGTTTCGCAAGATTTTTATTGCCGGTGGTGGCCATATTGGGCTTGGACTTGCAAAAAGGCTTGAAAATGATTATCTGGTGAAAATTGTTGAACATAACTATGATGTTTGTCATTTAGCTGCAGAAAGCCTGAATAATGCAACTGTTTTAGCAGGCGATGCTTCTGATGCAGAGTTATTAAATACCGAAAGCATCGATGATACCGATTTGTTTTGCGCGGTAACAAATGATGATGAGGCAAATATCATGTCCGCCATGCTTGCCAAAAAAATGGGGGCAAAAAGTACGATCGCACTGGTAAACTCATTAAGTTATGCAGAGCTTGTTGATGATACTTATACGATTGATCGAGCCATCTCGCCACAACGCATTACGATTGGTGCGATCCAGACCTATTTACGTAAAGGTGACATGGTGAACATCTATTCCCTTTATGCCGGCCAGGCCGAGGCAATAGAAATCGTGGTACACGGCAGTAAAGACAGCTCGCCAATTGTAGGTAAAACAATCAGTGAGCTCAACTTACCCAAAAGCGTATCCATTGGTGCTATTATGCGTGATAATCAGATTATGATCGCCCACGACCACTACACGCTTGAATCCGGTGATACCGTTGTGGTTATTGTTACAGATATGGAGTATATTCCCAATGTTGAAAAAATGTTCCAAGTGTTGCCAATATTTTTATAGCCATATTGTGCTAAAGATAAACAAAACAAAGCATAAGACACCTGTTTTTATCGCTCTGCTTGGCTTTTTTTATACGGCTATGGCAACGGCAAATGCTCAAGCAGACAAAGCCTTAACTTACGCGGCTGTTAATACAACTATCGCCACAACCACAGCCATTGCCCTACAAAAGGCAGGTTATCAAACACAAACCATTAGCACGCCTAATGGTTTAATTACCACGATTAAAGATCCCAATGCAAATACAACACAACAAAGCGCATCTGATGATAATAACTGGCAACAAGTCCAGGAAGATGCCTATCAACAACGCCAGGATTTTATGAGTAATTGAAGCTATATTTGTAATCATCACGCTTACAAAGCAAAGCTTTGGCGGGCGTCCATATAAGTGTTACTTCTTTTCAGCAACGAATAGCTTTTGATTTTGGCCATAACCGCCTTGAGCACCCAACGCTTATCACGTGGATCCCCGCCAGGCGAGTTGCTATGTTGTATTGATGAATTAGCCCCAGAGAAATTATCCGAGTAAACTAAAGGGGCTTAAACTTTAGAAGGAGAATCCTCATGAGGAAATACGATTATACAGGAAAGGTTGTTTATATGGGTATTGACGTTCATAAAAAAACGTACGCATGTGTAAGTATTTGTGAAGGAGAGATCGTCAAAAAGGATACCATGCAAGCTGATCCAGCCAGTTTGATTTCTTATATTAAAAATCAATTCGTAGGCGCTAACGTAGAAACGG
>NZ_QLIT01000002.1 GCF_003574485.1 Facilibium subflavum | reverse complement strand
TACACCAAATTCGAGTATATCTCAGGTGTAAATAGTACATTGTAATTATTACACTTACAACAGCTACGGCAATCATTACTTCTAGCAGCATAAAGCCACTCTGTTTACTGTTTAAGTTCCTCATCTAAAATACTACTACCTTTTCATGACGACTTTGTTACTTTCATCTGACTTGGCAAATCAACGGTAAAACTTCCACTTTTACACTCTGCAGCCATAGCTGCAGCTGTTTGGCCACTACTGACATCTCGCGCTTGTTGAGATATAGGGTAAAGTTTTCCAACCAAGTCAGTACATGCACCAGTCGGTACACCTTTAATCGTTAACTCTAAAACAGATTTTGGGGTCCCAGCAGTCAAATCAATGCTGGTATCTTCTCCCCAAATGGTTTCAATAGTAGCAGCGCCTGACTTGCTACCATCATCTATGGGTAACGTAGACGGCACTGCATCTGCCCCAATGACATCAGCAACCTTTATATTTGTATAATCTGTCACACCTGAGGCGTTTGTATATAATGATTTGACATTCTGCTCAAGCTGAATAACGCTATCATACATTGTTGTTGACTTAGAGGATGCCCATAGTGATCTGGCTGTGACTACAACTACTGCGATTAAGCCTGCAATAACAGCCAAAACAATCATTAGCTCTACCAGCGAATAACCTTTTTGCCTACTATAAGAACCTAAATGGTTTCGCTTACGTAATAATACTTTATTATTTTTCATTTGTTTCATTTTTTTCTCCTATTTTAGTTTTATTGTTACTTTCGTGTTATTTCGCTTAGACAGCATTGATGCCAATGGCATAAATCGCCCACATAAAACACACGATATATAAAGCCGTCAAAGCCATTGATAGGGTATTGACAAGACTAAATATGCGTTTTATCAAAGTAATCTGCCGCTCAAGATAGTTATCTGCTAGTTGGTGTATACCAAATTCAAATTTCCCTAGGCTAGAATAGATAGCTAAAAGGCTTGATACTTTTTTATTAAATAGATTTGACCGTACTAATGCATCACCAGAGTTATACCCCACATGTAATGCGGTCGATATTTTTTTAATATAATACATTAAATAAGTATTAGCGTTATGGCCAATATGGTCCATTGCATGAACAATGGAGTTATTTTTATTACTTAACATCGTTGAGAGCGTTATCATAAACTTTATTGCCTGTATATTCTTATAAATAGAAAAAGGCGGTAACTTGTCTAGCACTGCTAGCCGAATTGGATGACACACACGTGACGAAGTATATTGATAGACAAAAATCAGTATAATAATAAAGATACAAAATATGATAAGGTGGTTACCAATAAATAAATTAAAGTGATAAAAAGTCATTGTAAATGTCGGAAGCATCTCCTTAGGTATAGAACTTACTATCGTCGGTAATAACATAAAGCTTGAAAATAAAATCATTCCAATAAGAGCCCCTAGGTAAATAACTGGTTTTACTAAACTTTTAAAAATTTCTTGTTTTAATCGTTGTAGTTTTTTCCCAATTTTCCTTGCTGCTGCTAAAGACTTTTTAACATCCCTATTAGATGAAAGAATCATTAGCTCATCCTTAGGGATATAAAGTGAAAAGGCGCTAACAAAGGTCAACCCTAAGTGTGTATAACGATAATAAACATCCTCTAAAATTTCAATAATAAGTAAATTTTGATCTAAAAATGATTGCTTATTTGCCTTGTAGTTGGAAATTATTTGCCTCAAGCTATCTTCAATACTCACACCAGAATCTAAAATCATTTCAATTAACTCATAAATTTCCAACCTTCTTTTCAAATTAAACTGGACTTTTAGTCCCTTTATTTTCAGAGGGTTATATTTACTATCAGCTTTTGTTGTATGCATGTTTGTAACACTTTTATTTTTGATTAAGAAATTCACTATTGTTCACCTGTCATTGTTGTATATATATGATGATATGTCTTATAATCAAAGCCCTCTCTTGTAATATCTGAATCTAATAAGCCAAGTCTTGTTTCTATTGCATAAGGGCATATTTCACCATTAAACATTTTGTTTAAGGCATGCTCTAAAATTGTATTATTACCATTTTGACGCCATATTTTATAAGCCTCTACTGATTTTCTTTGCCGAATGCACTCAAGTATCTCTGTATCAGGAAGCAACATTTCTGCGACAACAGTACGGCCAGCAACACCACTTTCATTACATGCTTTGCAACCACTTTCATTTCTAAAGCGTACCTGATTAATCTTTTCTTTTTGCAAACCATACTTAACAAATACTTTATTCATACGACTAATTAGTAAAGCTAACTGTGCGTCCTCTTTTTTGAACTCTTTTATTTGTTCAACAGTAAGGCTACAATGCAGGCATAACTTCTGAATGAGTGTTTGCTGAACAATAAGCTGCAAAAAACCAACACCACATAACAAGTTAATATCCATATTGATATTCGCAAGCCTATCTACTACGCCTAAGGCAGACTGAGCGTGAACCGTTGATAAAAATAAGTGCCCAGATTGAATCGCTTTTTGTGAAAAATCTGCTGTATTACTGTTACGTATTTCATTACAATATATAACATCTGGATCTAAACGCATTAAAGCCTTTAGGGTCTTATCAAATTCAGTAGTTATCTCTTCTTCACTCATCCCTGCTGTTTCATTAATAATCAACTGGTCAACGCCTTCAATAACATATTCAACAGGTGATTCAACCGATATAATTTTTTTCCGCCCCTTTGAGGAAGCAACAATTTCACTAATTAAACTTGCCAAAGAGGTCGATTTTCCTGAGCCAGTTGTGCCAGAAAAGATAATTCCACCGTGTGGTGCGTAAGAAACTCGCTTAAGGATTTGTAACTGGCTTAAAGTATAGCCTAAATCATCTATTTTTTTTATATCACTGGCATCACAAGATAATAACCTTAATGCAACAATATAATAACGTTGATGCAAATCCTCATTACTCTCAGAAACAACTTTTGAAGACATAAACCGAATACGATAGACTTTATTTTTAATACGTCTTTCAATAATTGTTTGTTGTTTTTCTCCTAGATCAAACTGTTGATCCTTTTGCCCTTCCGCTCCTTGGCCATTGTATACAGCAAGGACCATTCGATGGATATGTTCAGCATCATGACGAGAGTGATGAAAAACCTCCCCATCAATTCGCATTGAAATATCTGCTGAATCCTGCATTACTTTTATATGCACATCTGATGCATTTAACGTAACTGCAGCAGTGATAATTTTATCAAAATAACTAATTAAATCAGAATGTGATGGCGCTCCCTGTTTAGAATATTTTTCAAATAGTCGACGAAGAACATTTGGTGCCACTGTATACGTTTTTGTATGCTTATACTCTGTTTTCTTAAATATTTCATATTTATACTTATTTAGCTGATTATGTGCCTTTTGTGACATTGTGGGTGATTGCAAAATAAATATACTATCGCTACTGTCATTTCTATTTTTTGACTTAACAAAAAGAAAAGATGCTAAATCATATTTTTCAGCCCTTATACCATATTCGTTATCTAAAAGTAATATTTTATCAATACTAAAAGGCAAATCAGATATGCTCATAACAGCATCTTGAGAAAACATGACTGGTTTAGCATGACTTTTATGCAAGGCCATGGGATTTTTTTTTGTTTTAAATTGCTGCTTAATTCTATTCCACATAAATCACCTACATGCTCTAAATATGTACTTATAAATATAATGTTTTCAGACTATGCGTGTGTTTATTCTCTAAAACAATAGAACCTTTTGATATATGTAAAACTTTCCAATAATCAAATACACTATCGTCTTTTGTTATAACAGCTTTTTGCAAACCATAGGACAATTGTGCATATAGCTTTTTAGTCTGTCCATAAACACTTAATAGAGTTAGAGTTTGATTAGTATTAGTATTAGTATTAGTATTAGTATTAGTTAGCTTTTGCTGTTGTTCTGGAAACACACGATTTTCATTAATTAGATTACTTTTTTTAGAAGGTGAAAAGCCTGTATTCTCAACTTGGTAGATCACTTGCTGGTCTAATTTCTTATTCTCTATCTGTGCTTTTTTAACTTTGTTTTCCATATTCAACAACATCAACTGCCGCTGATAGGTATCCATTTTAACATTAAACGTCCTTCTATCACTCTCAGATGCATAAACATCCGTTACGAAGGAGAAAAAACATATTAATA
The DNA here is from genome assembly GCF_003574485.1 of Facilibium subflavum. GTDB lineage: Bacteria > Pseudomonadota > Gammaproteobacteria > Francisellales > Francisellaceae > Facilibium > Facilibium subflavum. The sequence goes on along the minus strand of NZ_QLIT01000002.1, from coordinate 46,771 downwards.
CTAAAGAACATGTTAATAGTATGTGATACTTTGTAGCTTTAAATATAAAGTTTTGTTGTAACATTCCACTTTCCTAATTGACCTGATTGAAGGGAAACAGAAAAACTATATAGTATTAAATTACTATAGCCCTCTGTCAGATATATGTAGCTTTTCAGCTGTCCTAAGCCACTACCTGAGACCTCTATTGTATAAAAGCGCGTGTTATGACTTGCATTGCTTAACTGCTTAGAACTCTGGTAGTCTAAGCCTATTAGCTGGAGACCTGAAACTAAATCTATGACGCTATGTTTTGCACCATGCCCGATATTCGCATTGATTACAGAACACGTTCCTATATCTGGAGAAACAACCAACTGAACATTATCTGCATGTTTTTCAACATCATGACGTAATATAGTAAAGCCTGGTATAGTGGCCTTAATAATGTCAGATAGTTTGCCATAAAAAAGCCTATGGTAACTAAGCTGTAAGGCCTGTATACTATGGCTGTCCATATAATGGTAATTATCTAACAACCAACCACTCTCTAGCAATGGTAGTTGATGCAACATGCACTGAACTTTTTGCATTAAGAAATAGGCCTCATGCTTTTTTTCCCATTGAATAAATGCTTGATGATCCTTCTTTGCCTGCTGTTGATGTTGTTTTTCAAGCTTTGCTTTGATCAAAGCATAGTTAATATGTTTTTTGGGAGGCGGCTGTGTCAAGTAATGATAGCCAGCAAGTACAACAGCACCTACAGCAACGCCAATAATAAGTTTACGCATACGTCTGGCATGATAGGTTGTTAAACGTGCTTTTTTATTATATTGGGCTAAAGACTTGATCTCATCTGTCAAGGTGTTATTTTGTACTTCTAGCTTATTCTTGAAAGCATCACGGATTTCCTGGCTGTCAGTATCAATGTTAACAGTAAAAGATTTTTGGTTTGATTGCACCTTGTTGCACAAATGTGGAGCCAATGCCAACAATGCTTTTTGTGTTAACAACTGATCGCCTGAATAATTAATATCATATTCATTATCTGCTTTATTCGTACTGGACAGCTGATCATTGGCACCTGCTCTTTGTGCTAATAGCGTTCCAAAATTGACAATTTGACTGTCTTCAATCACACACAGCCAATACTGTTTTTTACTTGATTGATTTTCTTTTTCTAATTTATCTGTAATAAAAATCACATTGTCATATTTATGGGCAAATAACGCCGATAAAGATATTTTATTTTTATCTTCCGTCTTTTCAGAAAAGCCATACTGTAATTTGTTAAGCGCCATGACATAAGGCCTTTTTTGAGCTTCAGCGCGACTAACCCGTCCTGGCCTATCCAAATTTTGCCAAATAAGGCCTGCAATGTATTTTTCAAACATTACTACTCACCTAATCATTAATAATATAAGGCGTCACTAATACAACTGTCATTGTATTAGTGCTCTGTGTTTGTTTAGCGCCTCCAATAAACCAAGCCGATTCATCTCCATGGGAATTCGTTGCTGTATCATTTTCATTATCTTGGAAGCCAGCGAGAACTGCAGTTTGCCCAGATGATAACGGAACTGCCTGCATAAAACTCTTTGATCTTGTCGTTGGTAAATCAACACTACTTTGGTTATGAGAGTTTCCTCCAAAGGATCTTGTCTTGATATCCACTACAGATGATAGATTCACCATTAGGCTTAGTAGAATCTTTCTTTTATTTGTTATTTTGGGAGTAACTGTCACAGAATAACCTGTCTGTAAAGTACCTGGTGTGACACTTGTTTGCGTGTCATCATCACTACCATTTTGTGTAACACTAATCTCTTTAATATAATTCTGTGTTGTAGAAACTTGTAATGGCGCTGGACGATTATTTACCGTATATATTGTTGACCCTGTAATGTGAGTCAATTTTCCCATATGCTGTAGTGCACTTAGCAATGCTTTTGTCCCTTTCCATGGCCCAGAGTCTATTGTTCCTGAGATACTTGCTGCAGCCATTTGTGATAAAGGTGACATTGTACCGTCTGTTGACCAATTAACTGCAGCATTTGTCGCTTTATATACGGCATCCAGGTCAAGCCCATAATTTGAGCTAAAATCTTTAGTAACATCATAAATATCGACTCTAATAGCAATCCTTTTTTGTGCTGTATCATTCATGCTATTAATATATTGCGTTATTTCTTTCATTCGCCCAGGTGTTGTTACTGCAACGATATAGCCGCTGATAGAGTCTGCTTCAATATGGCCATACTGACCTATCATAAGTTTTAAGGCTGAAACAACTTTATCCCATTGGCTTGCTTTTCCTGAGTCATATTTTGTTGAAATATTCGCTGTATTATTTCCACTTTCGTTTTGACCTGTACTTTGTACATCACTTTTATTCTGAATATCCCCTGATAGAACATCTAATTTAAATGTCTTTTGCTCATAGCGAAATAAATGAATTTCTTTCGCACTTTGACTATAGCACCATGAAATATTATAGCTATCAGCAATATAGTTTAAGAACCCTGAAAAAGTACCATTGTAACTTAATTCTTTTTCTTTTGATTTATCTATGATTGTTCTAGCCAAGTCCGATATGGTCACATTATAACCAGACTCAGTTACAATTAACGATATAAGAGAGTCAAAAGATTTAAGGTGATGGTTATAGTACTCAAATGGCTGTTGAAGTTTAGCAGGCAAATGCAACTTCTTATGTATTTTAAATACATTATCTGATAAATACAATGCATTGCTATACTGAATAAAGCCATCACTTTTAGGATGCGCTGTTTTTTTCATTAACGTATTTGTATATTGATAATTTTTATTCGCTTCTTTGTCAATATGATTAATAGATGAACAGCCAAATAGACTTACTGACAAGGCTAAAGCGATATGGTTTTTAAAGTTCTTAATCATTTTATCTTTACCTCATTTTTTCCTTTGCAAGTTTTATCCTAAGGTGCCAAAATTTTTGGACTATATGAATAGGGTTTTATTACAATGACTTTATTCTTCATCATCTGTGCTTGTAATGGCATTGATGTATCTGCCGTTGAGCTTAAAACTTGATAAAGCGCTCCTTTATCCGCTAATAAGGTACCGTATATAACGGAAGAATACCGAATATTAAGATCATTTTTGCTGTCCCAAACAAGCTGATATCCCTGACTATTAGCCCATATTGTTAGGTTTTGCTTTAACGTTTTCCCAGCTTTAAGATAAAAAACAGCTATTGGGGATTGGGCTAATGCCTTGGCTTCTTTAGCATTATGTGCCACACCTATAATCTTATCTGTAGGATTTTCATATTCAAAGACACTTGGCTTATGTAATTTACTTTGTTTTAAAATTTCTTTAATTTGCTGCTGGTGTTGTCCCTTATAAGGAGTCATGTCATTAGCATAGCGAATTTTGTACGCTTGTAACCGCATCAGCTGCTCTGTTAATTGTGCTTTTTTACTTTTTTGTTGCTTTTGCAACTTATTATTATCATCATCATAGTGTTTTGGATGATATTTTAAATGATCTGTTCTCGTCTCATTATTTGTAGCACTGATGCTATGCTCAGGTAATAAAATAAGATAATTACCTACTTTTTCACTGGCAGCACTTGCAAACAAGCAAATGTTTATTAAACAAAAAACTACAATACTTTTCCCAAAGCTCATATTCTAATCAAATCAATAATGCATTTGCACCGATACTAACAGATTATTTTTAAATATATATAGATCACAAATGAATCAGACGAAGTGTCTTAATACATTTCAAGAACCTTCTTAGTTACTGAAGTTACGCACTTCCCATTTTCTAGAGGTAGGTCAAAGTAGAAACATTGAAGTTATAGATACTAAAGAACTCAAGGGCTTGATTGACCCTGAATGGCGGAAATTAAACAGTTTTATCCGTGTAAGTTCGCAACGTATAGAAGCAAATAAAACAACCCATGAAGAGCGCTTTTATATTAGCTCCTTGCCACATACAGAGCCAACTAAAACCTTAAAAGCAATACGCTCACACTGGCAGGTGGAGAATAACCTTCACTGGTCATTAGACGTTACTTTTAGAGAAGATCAAAGCCGAATTCGCCAAGAAAATGCGGCCATCAATTATTCTTGGATGAGAAAGTTTGCTCTAGGGCTTCTAAAAAAAGATACCTCTGTAAAGATGAGTATTCGCCGAAAACAGCGAAAGGCCCTGGTTGATCCAAGCTATCTAACTACCGTAGTTAAAGAAAATTAGATGCGTTTACCCTGTTTTTTATTCAACAAAACTGGACTTCCCCAGTGTCCATAATAAATAAAGAGGTAAAAATTGCTGCGGTGCAGCAATTTAATTGAATAGAAAATCTATATTATTATCTAGTTTTTATCAATATAACAAATTGCTAAAACAGCCTATACTATCTAATATAAACATTCATGATACTTACTGGCTACTATGCTGCAACAAGTTATTGACACAAGAAATGCGCTAAAACTTATTCTCATCTCAATTCCAGGAACATTATTGGCGTTTTTTCTACACCAGCCTTTTTGGATGCTAACGACATTTTATGCCATTGCTGCCACCATTCCTTATGGCACACATAAAAGTTATAATCTTGCGCTTTTAACCCTTATCTTCTTATTTGCAGCAACGGTTTTACTGGATTTCCTACTCACACAAAGTGGCATATATTTTATTATTATTCTATCAATCCTATCACTTGTTATTGGCTTTATCGAAACGCATAATCCTCAGTTTAAAACAATCGGTGCCTATTTATTTATCGGCATTATTTATGCAAGTTTTGAAGCAAGAATTTATCTAACAACCCCAACTTTTTTCACGCTTACCTTGTTGCTCTTAGTAAGCATATTAAGCTTACTTTTAGGGTTTCTTATCAATGAAAAAGATAAAACCAATGATTTCCACATAAATGTTATTTTCTCTAAAGCAAACTTACTGGATTATTATGTTTACTTTATTCCGCTATTAACAACGATGATCATATGGTATTTTTTTGATATAGCGCAACCACAATGGCTTATGTGGTCATCATTGTCTGTGGCAAGTTTAAGCATCAAACAGTCTCGAAAAAAAATTCAACAACGCCTTTTAGGCGGATGCATCGGGGTTCCACTTGGGCTGCTGATTGTTTTTTTACTCCAAGGCGGCAATATCGTCATACATTATCTCAGTTTTATTGGTATTATGTTTACGTTGCGTGGTATTAAAAAATATACACTTGCTTTTGCCAGCCGTTGTTTTTTTGTGGTGATTTTTGCTGGCAGCCACTCTTTGCACATTGGTGGAATTCGTCTACTTGATGTGATTATTGGTGGCAGTGTTGGCCTTGCTTCAAGTATTTTGTTTACCTGCATCAAGCAAGGTTGGTTAACAACAAAAACGCACCGAAATAAACAAGCAGGTCAGTAACCGGCTAGATAGATAAGATTGCCCCATTTTTGTAAAATTTAAGCCTAAAAAGAGTCCTGCCCGCCTACAATAATCTCATCAATCTTTAAGCTAGGCTGCCCAACACCAACAGGCACAGATTGGCCATCCTTACCACAAGTACCAACACCCTTATCCAAAGCCAAATCATCGGCAACCATTGAAATTTTTTGCATGACTTCCGGGCCATGTCCAATTAAAGAAGCACCTTTAACCGGGTGTTGTATTTTACCATTTTTGATAAGATAGGCTTGATCCATGACAAAAACAAACTGTCCTGAGGTAATATCAACCTGCCCGCCATTGAAATGTGTTGCATAAATGCCATGATCAATCGATGCGATCATATCTTCAAAACGATCACAACCAGGCAACATATAAGTATTTGTCATCCTTGGCATTGGTAAATGTGCATATGATTCACGCCTGCCATTACCTGTGGGTAATACATCAAATGCCTTAGCGCTGATTCTATCATGCATATAACCTTTTAAAACACCCTTTTCAATCAACACCGTTCTTTGCGTTGGCGTCCCCTCATCGTCAAAATTTAGTGAACCACGCCGATTGGCAATACAACCTTCATCAATAATCGTACATTTCTCTGAAGCCACCTGTTGCCCAATCTTATCACTAAAATGCGATGTTTTTTTCCGGTTAAAATCTCCCTCAAGCCCATGACCTACGGCTTCATGCAAAAGGACAGCTGGCCAGCCACTACCTAGCACAACCGGCATTTTGCCACTTGGTGCAGGTTTTGCCTTGAGCTTGTCTTTTACACCACTATAGGCTTCATCAACAAAAGTTTTCCAATAGTCATCCTCAATAAAATATTGATAATCATAACGGCCACCACCACCGGCAGAAAAGGTTTGCCTTTCTTCATCCTCACACATCTGTATCGTGACACTCATTCTAACCAAAGGGCGAAGATCTATCGCGCACAACCCATCAGTTGCAAGCAACAAGATGATTTCAAAACTTCCCACCAATGAAATACTCACCTTTTCTATGCGTTTATCAAGCGCTTTTGCATAAGCATTCATTTGCTTTAAAAGCGCCACTTTATCGGCTGCTGGCATTGCTAAAATAGGGGAATGCGTGGGGTAAATCTTTTTAAACTCTGGTGTATAGAGTTTCTGACTAACCGTATTTTTCGTACTATTTTTTAATAAATACAGCGCATTAGAAACTAACTGCTGAATTGTCTTTAATTGCAAATCATCGGCATAGGCAAAACCAGTTTGTCCATTAACAACAGCACGCGCGCCAACGCCTTGAGCAATATTAAAGCTTCCATGCTTTACCACATCATCTTCAATAGCCCAGCTTTCTGTGAAGCTTTTTTGTAAATACAAATCACCAAAATCGATCTGCTTTTGCTGAAAAAGATCCAGCTGCGATTGTAAAGCGGGTAAGGTTAGCCCAAAAGGTTGTAATAGGTGTGTATCAATTACATCAAAATCTGTATGCATAACTTATTGTAAATCCTCATTCAAATAGACTGCTATCGCCACTACCAAAACGCAAGATTTGTGGTGGCGTTTCTGTCATATCAACAACGGTTGTTTGCTCATAACCACAATAATCACCCTCAAGAACATAGTCAATCATTCTGTTTTCATCGGTATCTGTCAGCTCATCAGCATAAACGATAGGAGATACTTTCCCTGGCAAAATCAGTGTTGTGCTTAATAATGGCTCTCCCAAACAGTCTGAAAGCAGTAAAGGAATAGGATGATCTGGAACGCGAATACCAACCGTTTTTTTACTTTTATTCAACATAAGCCCAGGCACTTTGCTGGTTGCAGGCAAAATAAAGGTATAGCCACCAGGTGTACATCGCTTTAACAAGCGATAGGCTGTATTATCAACCTTTGCATAAGCTGCAATCTCGGATAAATCGCGACAAATTAGCGTGAAATTATGCTTATCATCAAGTTGGCGAATTTTTTTGATTTGCTGCAATGGCTTTTTCAAGCCCATTTTACAACCCAAAGCATAACCAGAGTCGGTAGGATAAGCAATCACCTTACCTTCTTTTAAGGCCTGGATAACCCGATCCAACTGTTTTTTATCAGTTGAATAAGCATTTAATTCAATATATTGGCTCATAGCACCGTCTTCATTTATACTGTGACAAACAAAATTAATGCACTAGTGTATCATTAACCCTTCTTGGAGAGAACATGAAGAAACTGCTTTTTGACTTTTTCCCGATTATTATTTTTTTTGCCGTCTATAAAATGCAAGATATTTTCATGGCGACCTTTGCACTGATTATTGCCACAGCTATTCAGCTTATTTATGAGCTTATCCGCTATAGAAAAATTGCGATGATGCATATTATTACCTTTGTGCTTGTATTAATACTGGGTGGTGCCACGATTTACTTTCATGATGAGGTGCTCATCAAATGGAAGGTTACGGTGGTAAACTGGCTATTTGGTCTTATTTTTATTTTTTCCACTTATCTGATGAAAAAGCCCATTATCCAGCGATTGATGGAGGAAAGCATTGAATTACCACAAAACATATGGCGTCGCTTAAACAATATCTGGGGGCTCTTTTTCCTGTTCTTAGGTATTATCAATTTGATTGTTGTCTATAATTTCTCAACAAATGTCTGGGTTAATTTCAAGCTATTTGGCATGTTTGGCATCACAATTATTTTTGTTATTTTACAAGGCATCTTTCTTGCCAAACACATGGAACACAAACAAAAATAATAGCGTTTATCTCTCAATTTATGCAATGAACAATAAGCCTTAGATCACCACGGTTAATTATCGATGCAAATTACTTCGCGTGATGTCATCAATGGTTAAAATTGACTTACTAATACCAATCACTTCTCCTTTATGGTAGATGGGAATGTAGATTGGAATAGCAATACTATAAGCACTTTGATCATACTCAATATCCCCATAATAAAGCCGCCCTTTCCCACCATTATAGGCTTTTTGCCACCAATCTTCATCAGCTTGATAAAAATCGCTGGTCATATTCGTCTGACAGACATTCATGCCAGCAACATCTGTAATAAATATTTCAGCAAAAGCAGGGTGAGCTGATTGAAACTGTTTTAAACGCATCGCACATGCATTATACAACAATAACTGTGTCGTATGTGTTTGCCTTTGTTGTTGCATTTGCTGATCCAGGCTTTGATAAAGCGCCTCTGACATACCCTCTTTACTTTTAAGTGCTTTATCTGCCTGAAGCAATGTCTCAACGATTGCTGAATTATGAAACAATAAATCAAGCTGTTGTGCTCTTGAGTTTAAGTGGAGCAGGACTTCATCTGAGTAATCGCCAGTCGCCAACTCATCTTTAGTGAGTTTTGTAGACTTATGTGCTTTTTCGGAACACCCAATGATTAATACCAACAGACTAATAAAAAGCAAAGCGCATTTTAGATGTTTTCGCATTCTATCGCACTCCTAACACTCATTACTACCCCTTAAGAAAACACGATTTCATAAGCCAAGATTATCATCAATATTATGCGTTACCTACTTCCTTTACAACTTTAAATATAGGTCGAGATCTCCTGTTCGCAAGCTATTTCATAGAAATTTCATCTTCCATTTTTTCCAATACTGACACATATATCATCACATGTACACATTACAAAGCGCAGGTTAGCTTACAGGTCATCTGCATCAATAACAGATTGCTTTTTGTGTTTAGGCAGAAACAAATACACAATATATTTGATAATTCGGTAAACCACAGCAATGCCAATGGCAATTAATAAAATCCAAAATAAAAATATAAAAACATAAAATAAAACAACCAATGCAGTTAACGCCGCAAAAATCACCAATACTTCTTGTATAAACTTCTCCATTTTAAGCTTCTCCTTCTTTTTTGTTTTTATCTGCAGAAAACCGTACAATATTTGCTTTTGCAAAGCGCCGTTTACCTACTTGTATAGTTTGTCTTCCGCTTATTAGATTATTCATGTCGGTTACAGCGATTCTTCTACCATCAACTCTGACTGCACCTTGTTTTATCATGCGTATACCTTCGGAAGTGCTTTTTACAAGTCCTGCTTCTTTTAACACATGCGCAAGCGTTGTATCGGCATCCACGTCAATGCTTATATTTGGCATATCTTCAGGCAATTTATTTTTTTGAAAGCGATCAATAAAGTTTTGATGGGCTTTTTCTGCCGCATCTTCATTGTGAAAACGTGCGACAATTTCCTTTGCCAGTATAATTTTTGCATCACGCGGATTATCGCCTGCTTCAACACCTTTTTTAAGCATATTAATTTCTTCAAGCGATTTAAAACTTAACAGTTCATAATAGCGCCACATAAGCGCATCAGAAATCGACATTATCTTGCCAAACATCTCATCAAAAGGCTCTTCAATACCAATATAATTATTTGCTGATTTTGACATTTTCTTCACACCGTCCAAGCCTTCTAACAGCGGCATGGTGATGATTACTTGCGCAGGCTGACCTGCCTGTTTTTGAAGCTCACGCCCCATCAATAGATTAAATTTTTGATCTGTTCCGCCTAGCTCAATATCTGCTTTCATTGCAACGGAATCATAACCTTGAACAAGCGGGTATAAGAATTCATGAATCGAAATACTTTGACCAGACTTATAACGCTTAGAGAAATCATCTCTTTCAAGCATTCTGGCAACGGTTTGTTTGGCGGCAAGCTTAATCATGTCACCTGCACTCATTTTCTTAAACCAGTCACTATTGCGTTTAATAATGGTTTTATTCTTATCTAATATTTTAAATATCTGTGTTTGATAAGTTTCTGCATTTTGTGCAACTTCTTGTTCACTTAAAGGTGGCCTTGTCGCATTTTTACCCGTTGGGTCACCAATTTGTGCCGTAAAATCACCAATTAAAAAGTGGATTTCATGTCCTAAATCCTGCAATTGCTTTAGTTTATTAATAACAACCGTATGGCCTAAATGAATATCTGGCGCTGTTGGATCACAACCAAATTTGATAATAAGCGGGCGGTTTTCTTTTAATTTGTTGATTAAGTCTTCTTCTAAAAGAATCTCATCTGTGCCTCGTTTAATGACTTCTATCGACTTTTCAATGTTATTTTGCATGACGCTTAGCTAAACCCTTAATTCTTATTATTCATCGTACATATTTTTTAAATCACTTTAACAGCAATATGCTTTTAAAAAACCAAACCATTATACAACAACAATCAAGCTAAATGGCACATTTCCTGAGAAAATTATTTGATTTTACCTATAAATAATATCGATCATATCGATTTTCCGCTACACTGGCGCTTAACTGATTGAATTAAACGTAAATACATTTAATGTAGAATGAAATCAAATAAACAAAAAAATAAGGAAAACAGGCCAAAACCAATACGTCACCTATGGCGGTTTATCTGTGTTATCTTTTTAATCGTTGTTATTTTCCTGGTTTTAATTTATCGGCTTTTTTATCTTGAAACAACCGATCATCACTTTTTATCCGAGCAAGGCAAAAGTGAGAGTAACCGGGAGATTGACTTGGATGCAACAAGAGGCATTATTTACGATAGAAACGGTATCCCGCTTGCAGTTAGCACCAACTTATATGAAGTTGTACTGGATATAAAAGTGCTTAAGTCATACCCGCAAAAATACCAAAAGCTTGACACTATTGATATTGATGGTTTATCCGTAAACGATATTCAGACACTTATTCAAAAATACCCGAACAAACGTTACTATATTGCTGCAAAGTTTGTAACACCATCAAAGATAAATCAGCTCAAAGCACTCAATATCCCAGGTGTACAAATTCATGAGCAAAATCGCACCTATTACCCGAAAGCCAATGCCATTGCACCACTTATTGGTTTTACAAACAGCCATAACAAAGGCCAGGATGGTTTATTGTTAAGCTTTGATAAATCGCTTTCTGCAAAAAATGGTAAGCTATTCGCCATAGAAGATGGCAAAAAGCAGGCAATTTCATTCGCCTCTAACATAAAACACTATCATTTAGGTCAGGACCTTACACTTACTATCGATAGCAACATACAGGAATTTGCCTATGAGGCATTAAAAAAAGGCGTTGTCGATGCCAAGGCAGAATCAGGATCTGTAGTTGTGATTAACCCACAAAATGGGCAAGTCTTAGCCATGGCAAGCTACCCTTCTTTTAATCCAAATATCTTTAGCGAACATGTTGGCAAGAACGTTGCAGCACGCTCACTTATTCAAACCTTTGAGCCTGGATCAACGATTAAACCTTTTTTTATTGCCCAAGCACTTACTTCTGGCCAATACACACCTGATAGCATGATTGATACCAATCCAGGCTTTTATTACTTACAAGGCCACAAAGTTCGAGATGATGCCAATTTTGGCAATATAAGCCTGACGCAGATACTTGAAAAATCAAGTAATGTCGGGGTCAGCAAAGTGGCATTAACCTTAGATAAAGAAAAAATGTACGCCTTACTGACCACACTAGGCTTTGGTCAGCCTACAACGATTGACTTTCCAGGTGCCACCAATGGTTATTTACCACCTTTGTCTTCTTTAAGTAAATTTGAGTTTGCCACACTATCATTTGGTTACGCCTTGACAAGTTCGGTATTGCAGTTAGCACACGCCTATACTGTTTTTGCAAATCAAGGAAAACTATGCCCTGTCTCCTTAATTATTCAAAAACAAAATCCCATATGCCCTCAAGTTATACCTAAGAAAGTTGCTAATGATGTCTTATCTATGCTAAACAGTGTTGTTAGCATCCATGGCACAGGGGTTTTTGCAAATATACCAGGGTTTAATGTTGCAGGAAAAACAGGGACATCACATCGGGTTGCAAATGGACATTTTATTAATTCTTATAATGCCATCTTTGCAGGCATTGCACCGCTTAAAAACCCAAAACTTGTGATTGTGATCTGGATAAAAGACCCAACGAAAAATCATTTTTATCAATATGGTGGTGTTTCAGCCGCGCCTGTATTTGCCAATATAGCGCAGCATACACTGCAATACCTTGGCGTTGCCTACCAACAACCACTAGATCAGTATAAATTATTAAACCGAAATAAACGCTGGCTGATGCAAGTCATTGAAAACAATTGAAATACGGCCAAACGCTTGCGTATAATAGTTACCGTAAAGACATGAAAAATAAAATAAGGATAACCATGGCGCGTTTAAAGAAATTAACTCTTTTGGCACTTAGTGCTGCAACCGTTTTTACCATACAACCGGGTATTGCAGACTCACAAAATACCGATGCCGCAAAAACACAAGAAACTTATGGTGCTGCTTCTGTAAACTATATGGGGGTACCATTAAATCCTTATGGTGCAGTTTCATCAAGTGCAAATGTCCCACTTGATGTTCAAGTGCCTCCTGCACCAGAAGATCTAAAACTGCCGGCGATTACACCTGCAACAACACTCTGGCAAGGTCAGGTTGTCAGAGCGCCCATGCTTAATGTGAAAAGCTATTTATTAGTCGATGCACAAACAGGTAATGTCTTAGCAGCAAAAGAGCCAAACAAGCGCATCGCACCGGCATCACTAACCAAAATGATGTTATTATATATTGTTGAACAACGCCTGGCATCAGGTAGCTTAAAACTCAACCAGGAAGTCACTGTACCACCAATTGCCTGGCATACAGCTGGCTCAAGCATGCATCTTAAGGCAGGGCAAAAGGTCAGCATTCAGGATTTATTAGAAGGCACGATTGTCGCCTCAGGTAATGATGCGGCAGTGACACTTTCAATGGTTATTGCAGGCACCCAGGAAGGTTTTGTGAATATCATGAACTATACTGCACAAAAACTTGGTATGAACAATACGCATTTCAGCGACGTAATGGGGCTTCCAGCACCAAATTTATACACTTCAGCATATGATTTGGCTATCTTAGCACGCCACCTTATCTATGATTTTCCGCAATACTACAAATACTTCAAAATGAAAGAAGTCACCATGAATGGTTTTATCACACAAAATTATAATAAACTACTTAATATTTACCCTTATGCAGATGGCATTAAAACGGGGTCAACAGACTCAGCTGGTTACTCTTTGGTTGCCTCTGCTGTTAAACCAGATCATGATCGACTTATCTCTGTTGTACTTGGCTCAACAAGCCTTATCCAAAGTGCAAGAGACAGCCAAACGCTTTTGGAATACGGCTTTAGTAATTTTAAAACCAAAGTCTTTTACCCAGCTAACTATAGACTTGGACAAATCCGTGTATATAAAGGAGAAAATGATTACTCAGATATTGGTGTCGGGAAAGAAATTGCCATTACTTATCCAAGGGATGTAGATCCTAAAGATATTCAATTTGTTTTACATAAGAATCCAGATGGACTAGTTGCCCCTGTCAAAGCAGGCGCAAAAGCCGGCACCTTGGATATGACCTATAAAGGAAAAACAAAAATGCAATTTGATGTGGTGGTCTTGCAAAATAATGATACCGGCTCATTGTGGCAGCGAATCAAAGGCACAGTTGCCCTTTGGTTTTAATATCCACTTATAAATCATTGTACTTAGCCAGGTGTTTTCCCTACAATAACGAATATAAAGAATCTTTCTTATCCTGATTTTCTATGAATGTTTATGTTGCAACCTCTACTGACCCTTTTTACAACCTGGCTGTTGAGAACTGGTTATTCAAGGAAATGTTAACCGACAAGCCTATTTTATATCTTTGGCAGAACACACCCTGTGTTGTTATTGGCCGGGCACAAAACCCTTGGCGTGAATGCAATCTTAATGCACTTTATCGTGATCAAATCCCTGTCATTCGCCGCCAAAGCGGCGGTGGGACGGTTTATCATGATCTGGGGAATTTAAATTATACCGTTATTGCCCCAACGGATATGTATGATAAAAAGCAAAACCTGCAAATGATCGTTGAAGTACTTGCCAGTGTTGGTGTTGATGCGTATATCTCACCAAGAAATGATATCTTCACAACGTTTAAAGGACAATCATATAAAATCTCAGGCAGTGCTTTTCGTGAGACAAAGGATCGCTCTTTTCATCATGGTACTTTACTTATTAATGCCGACACCTCAAAACTTGCAGAATACCTGCATCACAAGCTTGATGAAGATATAAAAAGCAAAGGGGTCGTCTCATACCGCTCCCAAGTGATGAATTTACAACACATTTATCCCAATATAGACACATGTGAAATCAAGCAAGCATTTCTTGCACGCTTTCACCAACATATCACGTATCTTCCTTGTGATTTAAACAACACATTGATTCTTAAAGAAATAGAAAATTTAAAAACCTGGCAATGGCGTTTTGGTAAGACATTACCTTTCGAAAAAACATTCCATGTTGATACATTCACATTAACGGCACAGATCAAGCAAGGCCATATGGTTGAATTACAAGCAAATGATCATTTTTCATATCTTAAAAAATGGGTTGATCAATACCAGCCTATTTACAATAAACAAAGCTTTAGTTCTACTTTAAGCCACTTAAATGATTTAGAAAAAAAAGCCATGACTGTTTTTGCCCAACAAATCCCGATTGTGCTAAAGGAAAAAGGCGATGACTAATCTCAATAAACAAGCGGGTATTGACTATCTTTTATCTGGTTTTAGACTTATTTTTTCCAAAGGCATTAAGCGTTACACCATTATCCCTTTGATACTGAACCTGTTAATCTTTATTGGGCTTTGGTGGTTTGCATTGCATGAAATTGCGGTTTTCACTCAATGGCTTGATCAGCACCTGGCATCCTGGCTTAGATGGCTTAATTGGCTGATCTATATGGTGGGGATTATCAGCATGTTGTTATTTACAACATACCTGTTTACGGTTATTGCATTGATTATTGCCTCACCTTTTTATAGCTTTTTAGCTGAAAAGGTACAATTTAAGCTGACAAATAAAGCGGTTGATATAAAGCTTAGCTGGCATAAACTGTTGCTGATTGCCCCTAAAGCCGTGGTGCGCGAGATCAGCAAAATGCTGTCATTTTTACCATGGGTTATTATTATCCTGGTTTGTTATTTTATCCCTGTTGTTAACCTGTTTACGGCAGTTTACTGGTTGATTCTGTTAAGCTGGTTTAATGTCGTGCAATACGCGGACTATGCTTTTGATAACAATGAAATACCTTATCCACTTATGAAGCAAAAACTCAAACAAAAACGCACTTTAAGCTTTGGATTTGGCTTTTTCACCACACTATTGCTGATGATTCCATTGCTTAATATATTTGTGATTCCTGCAGCAATTGCTGGGGCTACCAAGATGTATGTGGAGCATTGGCAAAATCAATAAATCAAAGCTTTACAAGTTAAAACATTGTATTATCGTTTGCTGCTGAGGCCGGAATAACCTGTAACACATCCCAATGCTCAACAATTTTTCCAGCATTATCAAAGCGGAAGATATCAATACCTGCATAATCATTATCCCCAGGCCAGACTTGATGACAATGCAACATAACCTTATCACCTTCTGCAAGTACACGTTTAAAGTAAACTCGCTTACCTGGATAATCTATTGCCATTTTCTCAAAATATGCAATAAACGCAGATTTGCCATCACCAACATGTGGATTATGTTGAATGTAAAATTCGCCAACATATTTATCAATTGCTTCTTTTGGTTTAGCCTGATTAAACATCAGATCATAAAATTCGATTGCATTTTGTTTATTCTGCGCTAACTGTTTACTCATGAAGATTTCCTCTACCATTAAACGACCAATGTTACAAACTTGTTCTGTTAGTTTTATTTATTTTCCATAACCAAATAAGGTGCCTGCCTTCTTACCGTTAACGGATTTTTCGTACATAAATGCGCATATCGCTTATCAATAAAGCGATACAATAAATCAGCGTCGCGATGTGTGGCAATACCTAAACGTGTGGTTTGGATAATCTCATTCACGCTAACCCCTGCATCTTCAATAAAGAAAACCGAATTAAATTGTTGTTGATCCCAATCCTTCACTTTCAATCCTAACGCCTTACAAAGCAGCGTCTGCCCTGAAAGAAGCTTCTTTGTTTGCCTTTTTTGTCCATCTGATAAAGGGTTTAAGTCATGCATAATATCAAGCATCTTATCGATATTATCAGCCTTTGGATAAAAAATTGCAGATTTGATTAACACTGCATTGCCTGCACCTTTTGCTGAAGCATTTAGCGAATCCCCTCCTCTGGCATAATACATATAAATCGTGCCTGGCGGCATAAATAAGGCTTTTCTTTTTTCGGTGAACCCTAAAGATGCATGACTTGCCTTATCTTCTAGCTCATAGCTTTCTGTCTCAATAATCTGAGCCTTAAGCCATATGCCTTGATAATTGTGACAAATCACCTTGCCAAGTAGATATTTAGCAAGCGCAACAGCCGGTTGATTAAAATCGTTTTGTGTTAATCTCATATAGGATTTTTAGATTGAAGAAGATACTGCCGTGTTGTTATCTGCATTATTTAAGGCATCATCTTCTTGCTGTGTAACTTCGTCTGTTTTCTCCACACGATTCTCCTTAGAAAAAACCTGCATCAAGCCATCGATAAACTCACGAAGTGTTTCTGTCATAATGGCAAAATCCGCATCAAATCGCTCAGCTTTTGTTTCTGAAACAATATCATTAACCTGATCTTGAATCAGCTCTAAAAACTTTAATGATTTAATCATAAACTCATCATTGAGAACAAACGACACTTTTTCTTGCCATGATAACGCTAACTGAATGACTTCGCGACCTGAATCAATCAAGGATTGAATATCATCGGTAAATAAATTCTGGCGCTGGCAACGGATAAGCCCTGAGGCATCTTGATTGTCCTGTAATACACATTGATCCTCAATACTAAAATCGACTGGATATTCGTTGGTTTTTAACCATTGCGTCAGAAGCATTGAAACCGGCAAAACTTCTGGAATGCGAATCTTAAGGCTACCTAATGCTTTACGCAAGTTCACCGTTAAGACTTCAGCCTTTTTCGCCGATGATGCATTGATCACCAGCCATCCTTTTATAGTATCAATATAGGCATAAATAATTGAATTTTTTGTAAAAGCGCGAGGCAAAAGTGATTGATAAATTTCTTCTTTTAGTGCATCTTTTTCTTTCTTTTTTACTTTTCGTGTTTCACGCAACTCAATTTCTTCGACTTTTTCATCAAGCATTTCTTTGATCACACCTGCAGGTACGATTTTCTCCTGAATCTGAAAAGCCACCATAACAAACCCTTGTGCCGCATGCACTAACGGTGCCTCCCCACCTGCAGGTGCTACCCACCCCATCGATGTCGGGGCATGGCTACTGCAAGGAACAAAGCGATAATCGTTTAAACGTGCCTCTACCGTTTCAACATCTACATCAAATGGCGATGTAAACTCAAATAGTGCCAAATTCTTAAACCACATAATTTACCCTTTTTATATTTTTAGTTTGAATAATCATCATCAAAATTAAACGTCTGTTATGCTATTAAATTACTTAAAAATAACCGTTTTACGTTTTGCGGTATCTTCTAATGTTTTCAGATAAGCATCATTTGGATAATTAAGTTTTAATAAATCCAAATACTTCTGTGACAGTTCAGGCATTTTTAAAATATCATAGGCTTTGACCATTAAGACAATCGCATCTTCTACTGCATTACTTTGTGGGTATTCTTCAATCACCACTTTTGCACGATTAATTGCCGCAACATAAGCTTCTCTGTCAAAATAAAATTCTGCAATATTGTACTGATATCGCCCTACCATATTATTGATATATACCATTCGACGCTTTGCATCAGAGACATAACTTGCTTTGGGATTAAGCTCTACGGCACGCTTTAATTCACGAAAGGCCTGAAGATACGCCTGTGGATCATGCAAAGACATATCATAAGGCAAATAACGCTGTAAAAAGCCTCGACCATTATCAAAATTGATCACGCCCATCATGTAATAGACATAACCTAAATGCTTTGAACTTGGGTATACTTTAATAAATTGGTTCGCAAGTCCCAAGGCCATTTCTGGCTGATCATCCTGATAATATGCATAGATCAAATCTAAATTTCCACGTTCTGTATACTTACCAAAAGGGTATTGTGAATTCAGTGAGCGAAAAGTTGCAATTGCCTTATAATAATCCGCATCCTGGACTTGCTCATGCCCTTTGGCATAAATATATTGCGCACTTTCACCTTGATAAGGCAAGGGTTTATTATCAGTACTTGCACATCCTGATAGAAAGGCTAACGCAGCTGCGCCAAGCATTGTCAAAGCGATCTTTTTCATTTATTTGCCTTTATTTATTCCCGTTTATCACGTTTATTGGTTAAAATAAGCGTCAATTATGTAAACATTAGGATTATTTTGTGCCACATCATACCGCATTTGAAGCTGTTCATCAAAGCGTTATTGTACCAGAATCATTTGCTGGAAAACGACTTGATCAGGTCTTAAGCCAACTATTTAGCGATTATTCTCGCGCTCAATTACAAAAATGGCTTAAACAAGGCGATATTCTTGTCAATGGCCAAGAAAAGAAAGCCAAAGATAAAATTATCGGCGGCGAACACATCACGATTGATGCCAAGCTTGAAGCACAGACAAAGTGGCTGGCAGAAAGCATGGATCTTGATATCATCTATGAAGATGAGGATATTATTGTCATCAACAAACCTGCTGGGATGGTTGTACACCCTGGTGCTGGCAATACAACAGGCACATTGTCAAATGCCTTACTTGCCCACGACAAAGCCTTTGAATCAATCCCAAGAGCGGGAATTGTACATCGGCTAGATAAAGATACTTCAGGGCTTATGGTCGCAGCTAAAAGCCTGGTTGCGCATAATGCATTAGTCAGTCAATTATCTAAAAGACAGGTAAAACGTGAATATGAAGCCATTGCCACAGGTTATATTACCACAGGCGGCACGATTAAAACAAAAATTGGCAGAAGCCCGCACAATCGACTTAAAATGGCTGTAACACCAACAGGAAAAGAGGCGATCACGCATTTTATGATTCTTGAGCGCTACCGTGGACATACTCGTATCCGCTGCAAGCTTGAAACCGGACGCACTCATCAAATCCGCGTTCATATGCAACATGTACGCGCACCTTTAGTCGGTGACCCATTATATAATTCAAGGCTTAAACTACCTAGGGGCATTTCAGCTGAATTAGATCAAATCTTAAGAGACTTTAAACGCCAGGCCTTACACGCCTACAAACTCAGTTTCAAACACCCAGTTACAAAAGAAATCGTAACGTTTGAAGCAAAGCCACCCAAAGACATGCAAATACTGATTAAAGCCTTACGTGATGATGCGAATCAATTATATCAATATGATGATATGTTTGATGACTTTGATGATGATTTTGCCGATGATTTTGATGATGCTGAAGACTGGGATGATTTTGATGATCCTGATGTGCTGGATAGTTTAAATAATAGGTCACAATAAATCAACAGCTATCTGAGATACAAACTATATTTGGCTTGATTTCGTGCACAAAGCCGTTAAGATACAAAGTAATTTAGAACTTATCTGCAATTGCAACCATGTTACATTACAAAGACTTACGCGGGTTTCTTGACTATTTAGAACAAAATGGAGAACTCAAACGTATCAAACAAGCCATTTCTCCTTTTTTAGAGATGACGGAGATCTCATCACGCGTGCTGCACAACAAGGGTCCTGCATTATTGTTTAACAACCCAGAAGGCTTTGATATGCCGGTGTTAACCAATCTATTTGGTACCGAGCAAAGAATCGCTTTGGCCTTGGGTGCCGAAGATGCCAGCAAATTGCGTGAGATTGGTAAGCTTTTAGCTTATTTGAAAGAACCCGAACCACCTAAAGGCTTAAAAGATGCCTGGGATAAGCTGCCTGTGTTAAAGCAGGTATTAAAAATGTCACCAAAAGTCATCAAAAAAGCGCCTTGCCAAGAAGTTATTATTGAAAAAGATGCCATTGATTTTTATAAAATGCCTATTCAAACCTGCTGGCCTGAAGATGCCGCCCCTTTAATTACCTGGGGATTAACAATCACCAACAGTATTCGAAAGGAACGTTTAAATCTGGGTATTTATCGCCAACAAGTCATTGGCAAGAATAAACTTATTATGCGCTGGTTACATCACCGTGGTGGTGCATTAGATTATCAAGCCTGGTGCCAGAAATATCCAGATAAGCCATTTCCTGTATGTGTCGCACTAGGGGCTGATCCTGCAACAACATTAGCGGCAGTGACACCAATTCCCGATACACTATCAGAATATGCCTTTGCCGGATTATTGCGTGGTGGTAAAACTGAACTTGTCAACTCTTCACTTCACGGTGAAGAGATTCAGGTGCCAGCACATGCTGAGATAATTTTAGAAGGCTTTATCTATCCTCACGATATTGCAGAAGAAGGCCCCTTTGGTGATCATACGGGATATTACAACGAAGTAGAAACATTTCCTGTATTTACGGTTGAAAAAATAACCCATCGTAAAAACCCCATCTATCATAGTACCTACACAGGAAGACCACCGGATGAGCCTGCTGTTTTAGGGGTGGCTTTTAATGAGATTTTTGTACCGATTATTCAGCGACAATTCCCTGAAATCATTGATTTCTATTTACCGCCTGAAGGCTGCTCGTATCGCATGGCTGTGGTGAGTATTAAAAAACAATACCCAGGACATGCCAAGCGTGTCATGATGGGTGTATGGTCTTTTTTAAGACAGTTTATGTACACCAAGTTTGTCATTGTGGTTGATGATGATATCAATGTCAGAAACTGGGAAGATGTCATCTGGGCAATTACAACACGTATGGACCCAACCCGTGATACAACTTTAATTGACAACACACCTATTGACTATTTAGACTTTGCCTCACCCGTATCAAGCTTAGGGTCAAAAATGGGCTTAGATGCTACCAATAAAATGCAAGGAGAAACAACGCGTGAATGGGGGAAAAAGATTGAAATGCGCCAGGATATCATCGATAAAATTGACCAGATGTGGCATAAGTTAGACATCTAATGCGTTTATTTCGATCCAAATCGCTACAATCCGTACTGCTGTTATTGCTGCTTGGGACACTTTGGGGGTCAGGCTATACTATTGCCAGGTATTGCATGACCCACGGTGTACATCCCTTAGGTTATGGCTTTTGGCAATCCATAGGTCCCATGATCTTCTTGATTTTGGTTGTGATAAGCGCCAAGATCCCTTTTTCAATTAAACCCAATTATATTCGTTATTATATCGCCTGTGGTGTTTTGGGTATCGCGATACCCAACACCATGATGTATTTTGCCGCACAGCACATCCCTTCAGGTATTTTAACCGTTTTAGTAAATACCGTGCCCATTTTAACCTTTCCTTTGTCTATCTTATTTGCATTGGAACGCTTTACCTATCAGCGATTTTTACTTGTTCTTATTGGCTTTTTAGGCATCTTTTTAACCATTATCAGTAATTCATCTCTGCCAAGCCTGCATAATATCCCTTGGAGCATTATTACTTTGATTGCGCCTTTGTCATTCTCACTTTGTGCGGTATGGATTTCTGCCTTTCGTCCAATGCCAAGTAATTCTTTAAGCCTATCCTTAGGTATGCTGATCATCTCATCGATTTGTTTGACACCACTGACATTTTTGATGCATAAGTTTTACCCAATAAGCTTCCCGCTTAACACCAATGACTGGCTGATTTTACTTGAAATCATCCTATCAAGTGCCGGCTACATCGTTTTATTTATCCTAATCAAACTGGCAGGACCGGTTTATTACTCTTTGGTTGGCGGTGTCGCATCCATTGTTGGCCTTTTGTGGGGAAGAATTTTCTATAATGAGGGATTAAACCTCATTTCCTGGATAGGGGTTGTATTGATTATTAGTGCGATCGTATTACTTACCGTTTTAATGAAGACCAATAAGCATTAAGCTTCATGATCGCTCATTTCACTCACATTGACCCACTCACCACTTATTCGCATTTTTACATCAGGATTCACAGTATATACACCACGCTTGATCCGTTTGAAAAGTTTATAATTGTATGGGTGTGTACTATTAACTTCATTTTTAGATAGAATGCTGCTTATATACTGTCTTTTTTTACGAAATACTGGCGTTATTTTATCACTAAAACTTGAAAACATTTCAAACAACTTAACCGCAGTAAACGCTAATATCAACCCAGGCTTAACGTTATGGCTTTCATACCTTAAATACATCATCATCCACAATAACAATAAAAATTCCCCTTTATGTGCAGGAATCTTGATTAACTTATCATTAATTTGCAGTGAAATCGCATCTGGAATAAGCGTTTGATAAATATCTGGCAATTTGTTTTTAAGGTATTTATCATCCTTAGTGGCTTTTGATAACGCGATAAACAAAGCCGTTTGATTATTATTATCCACCTCATTAATATCGGCACCTAACTGAGTTAACTCAGCAATATGCTCGCTATTACCGACATAAGCTGCACACATAAGTGGTGTCATGTTAAAGGTATTACGAAACGCTATACCATAACGATTAATATTTCCCAGCATGGCTGTGCTGTTTCGATACATATACTCACGAAAATAAGCATCTTCTAAAAGCGTCATCGATTTATTAAGATTCTGTGCTGCTTTAAGCCCAAATTGAGTCAGCTGCGTTATTAATTTTTGATCGTTGTAAACAAGTGCATAGTTTAAAAGCGTAATTTGTTCTTTCTTAGACACTTTTTTTGTAACTAAACACTTTTGAATCAGTTGTTGTAAAACATCTTTGTTGATCACTTCCCAAGGGACTTGCTGTTTTTTCAACACTTTTTCTTCAATGGCTTGTGCTTGCTCTTTTTTGCCTTGCATGGCAAGTTTACTGGCCTCTTTCTGCCACTCATCAGATGAGGAAGTTTCCTCCTGCAGCAACAAGTTGTTAATTTCATTAACCTCAAGCAATTGCAAAAAGCGATGTTTCGGCACCTCTTCGATAAGATATACATTTTTAACAGATCTTGTTACAGCGACATACAAGGCATTAATATAAAACTTATACGTCTCAAGCGACTTATCTGTTTTCTTTTTTGCTCTGGCATACTCAAAATCCACGGTTAGATATGATGCATCCATGCCTTTTGCGATCTCAGTATATCTTGATTCATTAGAAATAAAGTTATATAAAATAATGTTTTGGTACTCTAACCCTTTTGCTTCTTGCACCGTAAATATCAAAGGTGTTTTAAAATGCAAGGCTGCTTTGGCTTTATCGCTTTCATGCAAGACCAGCACAGCATAATGGATTGAGCTTGAAGTTTTCTCATTAAACTCTTTGACAATTTTAGGCGTCATCCCTAAACAACTCACTTCTCCTGTTGATTGTGAGACACTCTCCACCAAATAATGACTCTCTTTATCAACAGAACCAAAACGGTAATTTTTAAACTTTAAAATTCTATTGGCTAACTCAGTAACTTCAGGAGAGTTTCGGTAATTTTTTGTTAAAATTTGTGTAATTTTATGCGTGTGAAACGCATCTGTCGTATGAAAGTAGGATTTTAAATTTGACCAAGAAAAAAAGTTGGGATGCACAATTTGGTTCGCATCGCCACAAAGCAAAAACTGCCCGCTTTGCTTTAACGAATTTAATACTAGCGACAGTTGACTATTGGTAAAGTCCTGCACCTCGTCAATAACAACTGCATCATACTTTTTTTCAGCCAATGATTGGTATTCATTGGCGGTGATATTACTGTCATGGTAATTCTCTTTTTTCAGGAAGTTCAAATATTTTTCAAAAAGCTGATACACTTCTTGCCTTTGTTCTTCAAGATAAATTGATTGCTTGACACCTAGTGACATATATCTATCCTTTGACAAATAGTTCACTGATGCATCAGCACCTGTAATCACGCCACGAAACTCTTCAAATAATTTACGGCCATCTTTAATATTTTTTGATGTCGCCTGATTATGGAACCATTTCATAAACTCACTTGCAGTAATTTCCTTTCCACCTGGGATTTTAATGGTCTCTAAAAATTCCTCAAAAGACAAAAAGTCCAGCTCTTGGTCCGAATTTTGGTAGCCATGCGCATAATAAATTTTTTGAGTATGGCTGACAAGATAACTTGATAAGCTAATATATAAACAATGCCCCGTTAAGGTTTTTAATTTTTCCAACGTTACTGATGTTTTACCACTTCCTGCAGAACCGATAATAATTAATGGCAATGGATGTTGGATGATATCATCTTGCCTATCATCGAACATAATAAATTTATCAAGTAACCGAACAGGCCTGTTCTTTTGTACAAACTTCATATCATAAGAAATATTCTGCTGACTCATATCATTTGCAATAATATTTTCTTCTTTAAGCTCTGATCCAGCTAAAAACCTTGATTTATTATAATCGTGATTTTTAATCACTTCCAACATCAAAAAGTGGGTATGTCCTTGATGTTTAACAGGCAAAAACAACAATCGATTTGTATCGTCTAATTTCGCACGAAAATACCCAGTTGGCTTAAGTTTTTTAACATCCGCCGACTTAAAATCACCCTGCGACAGTGAAGTAACCACTTTATCAAATTTACTCTTTAACCCAGAATAGTCTAAATCTTTGTAATACAAAATAGGAAACATATTTTCAGCACTTCCACACAAGTTAAGTTAATATACGTATTGCATTATTCTCCCATATAATGAGGTATATTGAAATATCACCTTGATAATCTGACTTAAGGCAAACGACCTTTAGACTACTTTATAAAATACTCAGCATTGACAACAACTCTGATCACTTTAGATGGATCACTGTTCCCATAACTGTGATCTGCATTACTAATCGTAAACAAGCCTTGGCTTGCCTGTCTTAATGAACCTAAATTTGCCTGGGCATTTTCTGCAAATTTCCACGCGGCAAGCTTGGCATTATTTGTTGCAAGTTTTAGCATTTCTGGCTTGATTTCATTTAGCTTTGTATAATAATACTGCACATCGTTACTGCTGATTAACACATCCTTTGAAACAAGGTCTATAACCTTTTGTGATAATGACTGAATTAATGTTACCTGAGATGTTGTAACGGTCACATCGCCATATGAACTATATTCAATATATGAGCTCTCTTCTTGCCCGTTTTTATCCACCTTCTTAGTGTTTTGACTCGTTGAGATTGAGCCAAAATAAATATTCTTTTTATCAATACCATTTTCAAGCAAAAATGATTTGATTAACTGCTGATCTGTGTTTATTTTTTGATATAGCTTACTTAGGCTTGTTGCCGTTGCATTATAGTTAATCTTCCATATAACATTGTCTGCTTGAACCTTCCGATCAGAAAGGCCCTTGACTGAAACATACCGGTTAAATTGATGAAAATGTAAAATGCCATATGAAATACAATAACCTAATACAATAATCCCTATCGATAAAATAGCGGCACTTATCATAATATATACATTATTTTTCTTCACTGTTGTTCTCCTGCTGATAAAAAAGTTTTTTCACTTGACCCCTGCTGTGCCAGATTTTCCTGATTGATCTTTGTGTCACACAATCTGCCATTATTAACATGGAAATATTGCGCATCATATGGTTTAAATAAATCAGATAAGTGCGATCTCTCAATACAAGTCGCAATCACCTGCCCATTTGTTTGCATAAGTTTCTCAAACAAGTGGGATAAATGCGTTTGATCCAACTCTGAGTGAAGATCATCCACTAAATAAAGACAACCTGTTTTTCGCTTTTGTGAGAAAAGCGCACCTTGTGCCAATTTAATCGCGCAGATTAAAAGTTTCTGTTGACCACGTGAGAGAATATCTTGGGCTGGGTGGCCATTCACTTTAAAACGCAAATCAGCTCGATGTGGCCCATGATTTGTTATCCCCGTTTTCACATCCATTATGTAATGTTCTGCTAAAACGGCTGATAAAGGCTTATCTGATGACCATCCTTTAAAATAACTCATCTGAATAGCGAATTGATTTGAAAATACAGATAAGATTTCCTGAACCTTAGGCGCAAGCTTATCAAAGTAGTTTTGCCTTTGTATATGCAAGCTTTGTGATTTCTCTACCAGTTCGTTTTCCAGTATCTCAATGTAATTTCGAGGAAACTGCTGTTTTA
Organism: Facilibium subflavum; assembly: GCF_003574485.1. Lineage (GTDB taxonomy): Bacteria > Pseudomonadota > Gammaproteobacteria > Francisellales > Francisellaceae > Facilibium > Facilibium subflavum. The sequence continues at coordinate 20,257 of NZ_QLIT01000002.1, read as the reverse complement.
ATGCGGCATTTCTTTGCTTTACAAGCCGCTTCACCTGCTGCCATGTTTTTAAAAAAGCATTATCATAATAAAAAGCACCCCAGTCTAAAAACTTACAACGCTGTTGTGCACCACTGTTAAGTAAGTTAAAACTCTCAGGATTAAACAATTGCACAGGAAATGCTTGTGTTAAAACTGACTGAGAAAGCTGTGCTTCGCCATTGAGCTTAATCACACTTTTACCATTTCTCTCGCGCATACTGCCAATTGTTAATTCAGTTTGGTCAAAAAAGCGACCAAATAGCTGGAAGTTCTGTGCTTCATACTGAATAATTCGTGATAGCTGAGCACTGCGAAATGAACGCCCTAAAGATAAAAAATAAATGGCTTCTAAGATAGAAGTCTTACCTGAACCATTATTACCATAGATCAAGTTAAACCGTGAATGCAATGGCAAATCTGCAAACACAATGTTACGAAAATGATGTATGTTTAAATGCGTTAAATGCATTTTAGCTTTTTTTCTTCAAACAATCTTTGCACTTAATATATAAAACCGAACTATGTTCAATCAGTTGCCCACCATGCTCTTCAACTGCTTTGATCTGTCTTGCCTCAATCACATCATCAACAAATTCTTCAACTTTATGACAATGAATACAGATCATATGATCATGATGCTCATCAGATTCAAGCTCATAAACAGCCTGATCACCACCCAGATTTAAACGCTGTAAGATACCTGCAGATTCAAACTGAGCCAGCACTCGATATACAGTTGCAATACCAACTTCTTCATTGTTTTGCTGTAACAGCTTAAAAACATCATCTGCCGATAAATGGCGTTTATCCGCATTTTCAAAAATATGTAATATCTTTAATCGCTGCTGGGTGATTTTAAGCCCAGCCTGCTTTAAATCTTCCTTTCCTAAAGTCATGATTTTATAGAACACTTATCAATGGTGGCGTTAAAAAGCATTATAACGGGATATATGATATAAATGAAGCATGTTTTTAAACTGGTATTTTAAAAATCGGACCTGCAAAATGATCAACAAGCGGTATAGATTATATAACGGCTTATCGTTATAATGTCTATCATCTTTAAAAAACAATATGCTAAGCCTGTTATGTTAATGTACCCACAAATTGATCCGGTTGCTTTTTCTATTGGTCCGGTTAAAGTGCATTGGTATGGGATCATGTATTTAATTGGTTTTGCCAGCGCCTGGGCACTTTCATTAAGACGCTGCAAAAAACCATACAGCCCAATCAATTCAACTCAGGTCTCTGATGTCATCTTCTATGCAGCATTAGGTGTTATTATTGGTGGCCGTGTTGGCTATATGCTCTTTTATGATTTCAAAAACTTTATTACACACCCTTGGATCATCTTTCAAGTCTGGGATGGTGGTATGTCATTTCACGGTGGGCTTATCGGTGTTGTTATTGCGATTATGCTGTTTTGTCGCAAGCATAAGCGCAATGTATTTGATGTTTTAGATTTTTTAGCACCAATGGTGCCCATTGGTCTTGGTGCAGGACGTTTGGGAAATTTCATCAATGGCGAGCTATGGGGACGAGTGACTGATTCACCTATCGGCATGGTTTTTCCTACAGGAGGTCCACTGCCACGCTATCCTTCCCAACTGCTAGAGCTCTTTTTAGAAGGTATCTGTTTATTTATCATTTTATGGGTGCTCTCAAAAAAACAGCGACCACGTTTATTTATTTCAGCACAGTTTTTATTGTGGTATGGTATTTTCCGATTTATCGCCGAGTTTTTCCGCCAGCCAGACCCACAAATGGGTTATATGCTATTTAACTGGATGACCATGGGACAACTATTATCATTGCCAATGATTATCAGTGGCTTACTTATTTTACTTTATGTTTCAATGCATACACGCAATACCAAGGAGCTGTCATGCAACAATACTTAGATTTTTTAGCTTATATTGATCAATATGGCATTGAGAAATCAGATCGAACCGGAACAGGTACAAAAAGCATTTTTGGTTACCAAATGCGCTTTAATCTGCAAGATGGCTTTCCATTAGTCACAACTAAGAAGATTCACTTAAAAAGCGTCATCCATGAACTTTTGTGGTTTTTAAAGGGAGATACCAATAATAATTACCTGACGAACAATGGTGTGCGTATCTGGAATGAGTGGGCGTGTGAAGATGGTGATCTTGGCCCTATTTATGGTAAACAATGGCGTTCATGGCAAACCAGCAATGGCCAATCTATCGATCAGATCCAGGCTGCTATCGAGCTTATCAAGACAACACCTGACTCACGACGGATTATCGTTTCAAGCTGGAATCCAGAAGTCTTGCCTGATGAGCGTATTTCAGCGCAACAAAACGTAAAAAATGGCAAAGCAGCCTTGCCACCTTGTCATACGCTCTTTCAGTTCTATGTTGCCAATAACAGGCTTTCATGTATGCTGACACAGCGCTCAGCTGATGCTTTTTTAGGTGTGCCATTTAATATTGCCTCTTATGCCTTACTAACACACATAATGGCACAACAAACAGATCTTGAGGTTGGTGAATTTATCTGGTCAGGTGGTGACTGCCATATCTACAGTAACCACAAACAACAGATTCAACAGCAATTAGCACGTAGTCCACTACCCCTGCCAACGCTTCAGATAAAACGAAAACCTGCATCAATATTTGATTATCAATATGATGACTTTGCCGTTTTAAATTACCAACACCATCAAGCAATTAAAGCACCCGTAGCCATATGACAATTACAACCTCTGTTGACAAAAAACAACTTAAAATTCTGCTACTTGAAGGCATTCATGCAAAAGCAAAACAAACCTTTATTGATGCAGGTTACACAAATATTGAAACCTTACACCATGCACTTGATGATAAATCACTGATCGAAAAACTAAAAAAAGTTAAAATCGTCGGTGTGCGATCGCGCACGCAGCTAAATCAACATGTTTTGCAAGAAAGCCCACATATCAGCGCTATTGGCTGCTTTTGTATTGGCACCAACCAAGTCGATTTGCCAGTAGCACAAAAACTGGGCATCCCCGTATTTAACGCCCCTTTTTCAAATACAAGAAGTGTTGCAGAGCTTGTCATTGGACAAATGATCTTATTGTTTCGCAATGTTATTGATAAAAACCAGCAGATGCACCAAAAACAATGGCAAAAATCAGCCCAAGGCGCTCATGAAGTTCGTGGGAAAACGCTGGGTATTGTCGGTTATGGCCACATTGGCTCTCAAGTCAGTGTCTTAGCAGAAAGTTTAGGACTTAATATTGTTTATTATGACATTGATAACAAACTGCCTTTAGGCAATGCAAGACAGCTAAGCAGTCTTAAAGCATTGTTAAAGCAATCTGATATTGTAACACTGCACGTTCCTGATACACCACTTACCCGTAACCTCATTACAACACCACAGCTTGAGATGATGAAAGCCAACAGCGTATTAATCAATGCTTCTCGTGGTCATGTTGTTGACATTAATGCATTATGCCAGACACTTCGCACAGGAAAGCTTAAAGGCGCCGGGATTGATGTGTTTCCTGAGGAACCCTCAAGTAATGATGAGCCTTTTAATAGCCCATTGGTTGATTTTGATAATGTATTTTTAACACCGCACATTGGTGGCAGCACACAAGAGGCACAGGAAAATATCGCGCTTGAAGTTGCGCATAAGCTCATAAAATACAGCGATAATGGCTCAACCCTGTCAGCTGTCAATTTTCCAGAGATTTCCCTGCCAACGATTGCTGAAGAGAATATCCATAGAATCCTGCACATCCATCATAACCAACCAGGGGTGATGCGTGCAATTAACCGCATATTTTCTGACTTAAATGTTAATGTAGAAGGCCAGTTTTTAAGAACGCTAGGTGAGATTGGCTATGTTGTTGTTGATATTAATAGTGATCAGCATGACTCCAGCACTTTGATAAAAAAGCTTAAATCAATTGATGGCACAATCCGTGCCAGGATTTTATTTTAAAAAATATGATGCCAGATAGCAAAATATTACAACAATGGGTTGACCTATATCAGGTGCAACATATCTTTGTTGGCTTTAGCGGCGGTGTTGACTCAAGTGCACTTTTACATCTTTGCAGCTATCTTGACATCAATATTACTGCTTTACATATCAATCATGGTTTAAGCATACATGCCAACACCTGGCAACAACACTGTCAGCAACAGGCTAAATCTTATGGCATAAACTTTGAAAGTATTCAACTACAGCCACCAGATAAGCTGCGTAATATTGAAGCATGGGCACGAGAGCAGCGTTTTGCTTTTTTTACTGATAAGTTAACAACACACCCTAATAGCATCCTTTTTACTGCACACCACCAACAAGATCAGGCTGAAACTTTCTTATTAAATGCTTTACGCGGCAGTGGCATCATGGGGTTATCAGGCATTAAACCCGACCAACCCTTTGCCAAAGGGCATCTTATCCGTCCTTTATTAGATTACACAAAAAAACAATTACAACAATACTGCAGAAAACATGCGATTGATTGGATTGAAGATGAGAGCAATAACTGTGTGGATCTGCGCCGCAATGCCATCCGTCATAAGATCCTACCTGAACTTGAAGGTATTCAACAAAATGCCAGCGCCCTTTTATCCAGAAGTACCATGTGGTGTCAAGAAGCTCAAAGCTTATTGGATCACTATCTACAAAAAGAACTTCACACACTTTTTGATGAAAACAAATACACTTTAGCACTTTCACGTTTAAAAAATTTCTCGAAGCTGCAGCAAAAACACCTCATTCAGCACTGGTTAAACAATATTTTAGATCAGCAATATCACCACCGTCAATTACAACAAATCCTTCAAGGTGTTGAAAATGCCTGTGCTAATTGGTGCTATAGGCTTTCTCACTGGCAATTCGCCATTCAAAACAAGCGCCTTTTGGCAACGAAAATCAATGGAAATAATCTTTTAACTGCTAAAACAGATTTAACACAGCCTGATACAAAAACAATCATTGATTGGCTAAATATACATTCACTTAATTTTGATGTGAAAACAACGAAGCTTATATTTCGCCAACGCCAACCCGGTGATCGCTGTCGCTATCCTAAAAGACAGCATAAACAAAAATTAAAAATTCTATTTCAGGAGCTTGATATCTCCGCAAACAAACGGCAAAAAGCCATTATTATTTGTCAAAAAGCAAAGCCAGATGACATTGTCGCTGTTTACCCTTTTTTTGTCTGCCCTGAATTTTTATCTTCAAAATAGATTCACACTGGTCAGATGGTTACACATCAAATATCAATAAAGCAATTGAGGCAATTAATAAAATACCCATCGCTACATTAAATAATCGCAATGCGGTTTGATTGTGCACGAATTTTTTAATAAATTTTCCACTGACAAGCCAAAATCCAATGCTTGGAAAAGTGACAATAAAAAAGACAAAAGCAATAATCACAACCTGTAAAAACAGATGATTTTGCCCTTGGGTATAAGTAGCAATTGCAGCGATTGCCATGACCCATGCTTTGGGATTTACCCATTGAAACAACACGGCATTAATAAAGCTTAGCGGCTTGGCTTGTTTTTCATTTTGATCATCAAGCTTTGTGCTGGCAAATATAATTGAAACCGCCAGATACAGCATATAAATTGCCCCCAAGTATTTAATGATGGTATGAATCACCGGATAATGATCAAAAACACTCTTAAGGCCCATGCCTACAGCAATAACCATGATAGGAAAACCAAAGCAGATGCCTAAAAAATGCGGCAGTGAACGCATAATACCAAAACGCAGACTTGATAGCATAATCATAAAATTATTAGGCCCTGGCGTTGCGGTTGTTGAAACACAATAAAAAACCAAAGCAAGCAAAAATGTCATTCTAAACCCTCATTAATAGAAAATTGCACATACCGCCTGAAAAACGATTTACAAGTGGTATAATATTAACCAGATCTAAGATAACAACAAAACATTAACATGCCAACAAAAATTTTTAAGTTTGTCTTTTTTTAGCCTTTAAATTAACCCTTTCCCTTTGAGTTTTATACATTACGGGAAACTCACTGTATCAATACTATTAAAGCGATAAAAGCATTGGTGGTAATCATAATTTTTATGGCATAATAAATTATTCAAAAACTATTGCCCTTCTATGGTCTAACGATAATGACAAATAGTAACCTCTATGACCAAGACGGTTTTTTAAAAGATTTTAACAACTGGTCTGAAACCATTGCAACACAATTGGCACAAGATGAAAATATCACGCTTTCACAAGATCACTGGCGCATTATTTTATTTTTACGTGACTATTATCAAATACACCAAAGCGCACCTGCAATCCGCCTGCTTGTTAAAAGTTTAAAAGAAAAATACGGTGATAAAGTTGGTAATAGTTTATATCTGCAAACGCTTTTTCCTGTCTCCCCTGCCGTACAAGCAGCAAGAATTGCAGGACTTCCAAAGCCAAAGCGCTGCATTTAATATGACTCCAAACTATTTTACACAGATCAATCTGTGCTAAAATCTCTGCCAGTATAAAAGCAAACTTGCCAAGGTGGCCTTTGATCAAGCGTATTTTACATAATGAAATCTTAACAAAATCTCTCATCACCATGTTTGTGCAAGCGCTTGGTCAATTAAGTGCTTTTGCCTCGGCAATACTGTTAGCACGTTTTTTCGCCGTAAATGAATATGGTCAGTATATGTTTGGTGTTACCGCCGCCACCATTTGCGCTGTTATCGCCACACTGGGTGCTGATGGGATTTTAGCAAGAAACTGGGGCTGGTCAGATAAAAAAGGCCAGAAAAGGGCTGTGGAGGTATTTACCTACCATAACTGGTTCTGGCGAAAAGGGATAAGTTTACTTCTTCTTGCGATCCTTGCATTAGTGGGTTATTTATACTTCATCAACCCCTATGTCAGTTTTATTGAAGTCTTTTCCTTTTTATTTGCACTACCCTTTTTTATGGCCAATCTATTGCAGTCTTTTTATATTGCTAACCGTAAAGTTGTCTATGCCAATTTAATTCAACTTTTTATGCGTCTTTGCATGCTGATTATCATCGCTGTGTTCTTTTTTCTAAAGCTTAATTACCCAATAAGTCTTGTCGGTCTTATCTTTATTGTCATCTTCAGTTATATGCTGCTACTTTGGTTTAAAGTAAGCTGCCATTATGGCTTTGATGCAAAAAAACCCCACGGCAGTAACCTGGCCTTTATGTTATTAAAATGGGGAAATTTGCTACTAAGCCAAATTGATATTGTATTATTAAAAATTTTCTCCACTGATGAAAACATTGCCTATTATGCCGTAGCTTTACAGCTAAGCGCTTTGGTCGTTTTTGTCTTAAATGCAGTAAGTGCGAATATCATGGCACAAGTTGCCAATGATTATAAACACTTATCACATGAAGACTTTCAACACAAAATTACCGGTTATACGCGAATCGTTTTTTCGCTATCAATGCTTGGCATGCTTGCTTTAGTTATTGGCGGATATTGGATCACACAGCTTTATGGAGAGGCTTATACACAGGCCTATTATCTATTTTGCATCTTAATGATTGGTCAAAGTATTAACATTTTATGCGGCAGTGTTTTTACCATTTTGAATATGGCTGGGTTTGAGAAAATCACCTGCCGTGTGTTCTATATTGCGTTAAGTATTAACATTGTATTAGGTATCTGGTTTATTTTTTATTGGCATGCCTATGGCGTTGCAATTGCCTCAAGCATTGCCATGGCATTTTGGAATATTTATCTATTGGTTATTGTGGTGAAAAGACTACGGATTAATCCGACAGTGTTTGTTCGCAAAAGATCCATTAAAACCTAGTTTGGTTACTTATTTTTTAAAGTCTGCAAATAAGTAACCAGTTTATGAACTTCTGTAGACGGATTCTTATCACCCGTCTTCTCAGCATCTCTTAAAGATTTTTCAGCATTTTTCTTCGCAACTTCAACCCTATAATATAAATTTTTAAATAGTCCTTTCATTCCTTTTTGATAATCAGGTAACTCCTTTCTAAGCACTGACTCACATTGTTGAGCCGCTGTTTTATTTTGCGTTCTTTCAAATGGGCTGCGACAATATATGAAATGTAACAACACCCAGTATTCAAAACAAGGGTATGATATAGCAGAATTAAGTTCCTTCTGCTTAATATTATTTAATGCATCATTAAAATTAGTATGTTCATCCCGGTCAAAAACACAATAAATCCGATCATATTTTTCCCCTCGCTTCTCTTCTTGTTTCTGAGATTTTTTTGCATTTTTCACCACAGACATCGGATCCGAGCCATCAGAAGGCATAACCTTTATATTTGCTGTGCTTAACCTGTAGTGCTCACATAGCTCCTGAAAATAGCCTGGTTCTGTTTTTTCACCTTCACAAATAATTAATACACGATCATAAGGTTCATATTTACGCTTTTGCCGCCTAAGTGCATTCCCCTGCTTTGGTTTCCTCCTTCTTTGCATTAAATCTTCTCCTTAAGCTCACTTAAGCTCGTGAACAAAAGGTAAAGCACCATATCTACCAGACAGGTAAGCTCGCTCCAAATTATCCACCCCTTTTCGAGGACTAAAGTCTGTTAAAGGGTATAAGCTTGTACCTTGTTTATCTCGCTGTTCACAGAACCAAATTTGGTCACGACGAAATATATCCTGATTAAGTATAGATGTTTCGTGCGTAGAAAATACAAGCTGAGCATGGTTTTGATTCATTTTCTCATTATGGAAAAGCTGTACTAAAAATTGAACCAATACTGGGTGTAGGTTATTGTTTAGCTCATCAACAACAAGGACATGCCCTTTTTGCAAACTATCTAACCATGGCCCCGAAAATCTAAACATCTTTTGCGTACCATGAGATTCATCCTTATAATCAAGCTCTACCATATCCCCTTTGTCTGAAGGGTGAAATGTCAGTATTCTTGAGTGTGTATTGGGAAGTTCCTGCTCTAAAAAGGCTCGTACATGTTCTGGGACAGCAGTTGAAAAACTTTTCACCATATCCTCTTCTTGTACTTTAACATCTGTGATACTAAAATCTGCAGCTTTTAAAAAGTTTAAAATTTCTTCTTTGCTCCGGTCTTTTTTACATAAACCCAGTGTAAAGTCATAACCCCAACTGTTATGAGTATTCACACCAGCAATATGTAACTTATTTGAAAACCAATCAAAAACAGGTTTAAGTTTTTCACTATTAAGCTGTATTGCCGTTGATAGAAATAATGCATTATCTCGAGTAGCTCTTCGCCAAACATCCTTATCTCCAGTAAGCTTATCACCAAAATAATAATCATATTTCCCTGACTTATCATTCCAAGTTCTTTCAAACCATGTTTGCACTCGTCCTTTGGGAAAGGCAAACAACCATTCATCATAAACCTTCTCCAAAGTAGCGGAAAACCCATACTGATAACGAACACCTTCAAAAATAATAATAACCTCAAATTCAGTTGGTAAATTTAAAGTGGATTTACTGAGCTTGAATGGCACAATAGGCAACTTTCTGAATTCTTGAGCAGAAGTCATTACAATCTGTCGCATAGCCGCTAATGCTTTAATAATATTTGTTTTTCCCCCAGCATTTGGACCGTAAAGTGCAGCTGATTTTATTAAAGGAATCCTTTTTCCTCCTTCTGATGCTGAAGCTTCCATAACATTTTCTTTATAAAGTTCTTTACCATTGTCTGCAACTAGACTGAACTTGATTTCTTCTTTAATTGATTTAAAGTTTTTAACAGAAAACTCAACAAGCATATTGTCAACCTATTTAAGGAGCATATTTAACAAATAATGCCAAATATAGCACTTAAATCAATATAAGTCACTAATTTGAATAAAAAGAAAACAAAAATTAATTTAGTGCAAATACTTCCATGATTTTTGCCGATATTCCTGTGCAGTTCTTCTAGGATTCTCAGCAGCATAAATACCACGTCCAACAATAACAATATCTGATTTTTTCTCCTTTAACACATACTCAGGGGTGTGATAATTTTGCCCTAACGCATCGCCTTTATCATGAAAGCTCACCCCTGGTGTCATCGTCACCAGATCATCATCTTCACTGAGTTTTTCCTGAGCAATAAAACCCATAACAAAGTCTTTATTTTTATGGGCTTGTTGCACGGTGATATCGGTATAGCTTTTTGTAAATAGATTTTGTTTGCTACTCATCTGAGCTAGCAGCAGCAAACCAATATCACGCCCATTACAACCTGCTTTAAGCCCATCAATAATCCCTAGCCCCGGCAATAAATGCGCATTAATAATATCTGCCCAACTTGCAATATGGTAGACCCCATCTTTGACTTGATGTAACACCGTATTACCAATATCGGCAAACTTACGATCCTCAAATAGCAAAAAACCTTTTTCATCCGCCAGCTGCCTTAAACATTTTGTTAAATCTGGCGTAAAATCGGTAATGATATCGATGTGTGTTTTTAATATAACGATATCATCAGCGACACTTGTTGCCAAATCCATCAATGCTTTGGCTGTTGTTACATCTGCTGAGAGTGCTAAATTACTTTGTTTTTGCTGCATCAATCTTGCAAGCTTTTGTGTCACTGGATGCTTTGATTGAGAAAAAGAAAACTTCATTGATTCAAACCGGTTATTGATTTGAGTGCCCACTATAGCAAAATATATAAATGCTGGCAAACCTTTATCGCTTCTATTAGATAGCACTATCACATTTCAACAATACAAATATCTATAAAAGTTTATTAGTGACTATTATTTACATAAGCAAATAAAAATATAACAATTACCCACTTAAGCAAAACATCGGCAAAAATAATGAGAGCGCATCTTAAACACATATATAATGCTTTTCGTGATATACAGTTAAGCCCCTATATTTTTTTCATCTCTTGTATGCTTGCTTTAGGCGCGCTTGTTTCAACTGAAATTGCCTTATTGCTTAATTTACAATATGTCTACTGGGCAGGTTATGCCTGTGTCCGAATACTAAGTAGTGAAAGACAAATGACAATAAAACGTGGTGTGATGCGTTGCCTTGGTACATTCGTTGCATTGATCATCGCACTTATCTGCGTCAATTTTATCCACTCAGATATGGGTATTATCATACTGATTATTTTACTTTTAATAATCAGTATATTACTGGCGTACCTTTTTGATGAGTACACATATTTCTTTATTATGTTCTGCGTTACCATCAGTTTATTTTTCTATCCCTTTATCACAGAATCAAAAACTCAGGCAGTGTATATTATCACCGACAGACTTATCGTTACTTTGATTGGTACTTTTATCATGCTTTTATTGGCAGTCCCTTTCTTAAAAAGTGCAACTGCCCTGCGTGATAAAACAACAAACAAGTTTCAGATAAAACGACTTAAAGAAGCAGTTGTTTTTTCTATTTTGTTTATTGTTACTTTAGCTTTTACTTTTTTTCTTACATTGCCATTTAAAAATGTATTACTGTTTGAACAGGCACTTATTGGCGTTGTTGCTGTGATGTCTGCATTTGAATATTTTCACATTCGCCACTTATCAATACTGCGTTTTAGTGGCTGTTTAGTTGGACTTATTTTTCCTTTCTTTCTTGGGTTCTTACCATTGAACAATCTGATGATTCTCATTATTGCTTTTTTAATCATTATGTTGTTCGGCGTTATCCAGTTGCAATCAAAATATATATCTTACATGGGCGCCCAAGCTAATTTATGTTTTATTACTGCTCTTTATGGCACAACAGGCACATTATCCATTCAGGCAGGCGTTGAACGGCTACAAAGCACTGGCATCACACTTTTATGCATCTTGTTTGCAAGCCTTTTGTATTTTATTTATGCCCGCATTACATCATTATTAAAACAACGCTAAGCCAAGACTATCTCAGCCATTTAATTGCAACTATTTTATATTTGTTATATGTCTCTCAGGCTTCTTTTCTAAAGAAATCCAAATCACACGCTTCTAAGCGAACAAATTTAGTTTTCTTTACCCATTTATAAATTAAAAATGCAGCCATAAACAAAATAACGCCACTGTAAGTTGCTAAAAAGTTGACCCAGGTTGCCGTATGCCGCCAAAGTGCTTCAAACTGCATACCAAACATCATGATCAAAATTGCTACAATCGCAATAACAGGGCCATAAGGGAAAAATTTTGATCGATAGGTTAAATCTGATAACTGGCGTCCTTGTTTGATATAAGCACGGCGAAACCGTAAGTGGGTAATCGCAATACTCAACCAGCTGATATAGCCACAAAGGCTAATTAAATTAATCAACCAGTTAAAAACAATGCCATTACTAATAAATGAAGCTAAGAAGAATGCTGCCCCCATCAATGCAGTAATCAAAATCCCCCAAACAGGCGTTCCTTTATGATTCGTTTGCGCAAAAAATTTTGGTGCCTGTTTGGATTTTGCCAAATACCATAAGGTTCTTGAAGAAGTATACACACAAGAGTTTGCTGCAGATAATACCGCCGTTACTAATACAACATTCACAAGGCTTGCTGCATAAGAAAAGCCAGCATTATCAAAAACCATGGTAAAAGGACTCATCGCCACATTTGAGTTTGGATTTGCAAGCCAACTTGCCGTATAAGGGACTAAAAAGCCTACCACCCCCAAGGCCAATACATAAAATAGGGTTAAGCGCCAAAAGGTACTCTTAATTGCTTTTGGTATTGCCTTTTTAGGGTTTTTTGCTTCTCCAGCTGCCACACCAACAATTTCAGCACCTTGGAAAGAGTAGCCGGCAACTAAAAACACACCCAAAATAGTGAATATTCCGCCATTAAAAGGCGCATGGCCAATCTGCCAGTTGCTAAATCCGACCGTATGCCCATTTTTACTAATACCGAATATAGCAAGAATTCCAACGACTAAAAAAATAACGATAAAAGCAACCTTAATCAATGACATCCAATACTCAGATTCACCGTATAAACGTACAGAGAAAATATTAATGCCCATGATTAAAAAAAAGAAAATGCCACTCCACATGACAACAGGTGTCTCTGGAAACCAAAACTGCATTAAGAATCCTGCTGCTAATAACTCTGAAGCAATTGTAATTGCCCAGTTAAACCAATAGTTCCACCCCATAGCAAACCCAAAGGCTGGATCAACAAACTTTTCTGAATATTTATTAAATGTACCTGTTGTTGGTGCATAAGTTGCCATCTCGCCTAAGCTTGTCATTAATAAATATACCACAATCGCCACAAGCCCGTACGCTACAAGCGCGCCACCTGGACCTGCCTGCGAGATTGCTGAACCACTTGCCAGAAAAAGTCCTGTACCAATCGCACCACCAAGCGCAATCATGGTTAAATGTCTTGATTTCAAATCCCGTTGTAATGTCGTTGAAGATAGTGCTTCTTCCTTTTGCACAGTAGCAACTTGTACGTTCAAATATCACTCCCTAGAAATTATACTTAATTATTAAGCGGTAATAAAAAAGCTACTACATTTTTACAAAAAGCGCGATAGAAAAATTATAAAATTTACATAAATGTATTTTTATCACCTAAAGATATTAATCTTACAAAAAACAAAGAAAACCGTTGTCAACAGGCCAAAATATTGGTAAGTATATTACCAAACAACAAAATAAGATAAATTCTTCACTTATGTATATTTGCTTAAAAGCTTCATTACAGTCCCTTGCAAAGCGTCATACAAATATTGAACGGCAATATTTCTATCAAATTGCCCAGCCCATTGACCTAGATGATCAGCAACACCTTAAGGAAATCACAAATCAATCTAATCAGCACAATTATATTATTTTAGGATTTTGCTGTGATATAGGTGTTGTGAGAAACCATGGTATTGCTGGTGCCAAATTAGGGCCTGACGCTTTTAGAAAGCAGTTTTATAATCTACCAGTACATCAAGATAATTTTCAACTGTTTGATGCCGGTGATATTATGTGTGATGCACAAACCCTTGAGCAGGCTCAAAAAACACTGGCAACCTATGTGGATAAAATCATCGATTCTGGCGCGATGCCAATTATTATTGGTGGGGGGCATGAAACAGCCTGGGGACACTTACAGGGAATTTATAAACATAATATACCAGCTATTGTTAACTTTGATGCGCACTTTGATTTACGACAAACACTTCAAGATGACAAAGGAAGCTCTGGCACACCTTTTTACCAGGCGCTGCAATATACAAAGACCAACAATAAACCTTTCCATTATTACTGCTTAGGGATTCAACCATTTGCGAATACCCGAGATTTATTTGCCTTTGCCGATGAAAATCATGTGAAATATCAATTAGCTGAAACTATTCACAAGCATCCTGATACAACCTTTATCGATGATATCATCAAAAAGCACAGACAAATTTATATCAGTATTTGTTTAGATGTCTTTAACGCATCTATCGCACCTGGTGTAAGCGCTGATCAGCCACTTGGTATTGATCCTTTTTATGTTGTTGACAGCCTAAGGAAACTAAAGAAGTCAAATCAAATCATAAGCCTTGATATCGTTGAGTTAAACCCTCAAAAAGATATTGATAATAAAACCGCAAAACTGGCTGGTATTTTGCTGGCTGAATATTTACATGCATAAAAAGGAGTGTATATGACACGAAATATTAAAGCACCTACAGGCCCTAAATTATCTGCAAAATCATGGTCAACTGAGGCAGCACTACGAATGTTGATGAATAACCTTGATCCAGATATTGCAGAACACCCTGATAACCTTGTTGTTTATGGTGGTATTGGTAAAGCCGCACGTAACTGGGCATGCTTTGATCAAATTATTGAAAGCTTGCAAGCGCTTAATGAAGATGAAACGCTATTAATTCAATCTGGTAAGCCTGTGGGTGTTTTTAAAACACATACTGATGCCCCACGTGTGCTTATTGCCAATTCAAACCTTGTACCACACTGGGCAAACTGGGATCATTTTAACTGGCTTGATAAGAAAGGGCTTATGATGTATGGACAAATGACGGCTGGATCCTGGATTTATATTGGTTCTCAAGGGATCATCCAGGGGACTTATGAAACCTTTGTTGAGATGGGAAGACAGCACTATCAAGGGGTGCTATCTGGTAAATGGATATTAACTTCAGGGCTTGGCGGCATGGGTGGCGCACAGCCTTTGGCAGGCGTATTAGCTGGTGCATGTGTATTAGCAATTGAATGCGATGAATCACGAATCGATTTTCGCCTTCGCACCGGTTATGTTGATTACAAAGCAAAAACGCTTGATGAAGCCATACAGATAATTAACAATGCTTGCCAGCAAAAAAAAGCAATCTCTGTAGCACTATTAGGCAATGCTGCTGAGATTTTGCCTGAAATGGTTAAAAAAAGAATCAAGCCTGATGCTGTGACTGACCAGACAAGTGCACATGATCCATTAAATGGTTACTTACCGATTGGCTGGACATTAGAAAAAGCACAACAAATGCGTCAAAGCAATCCAGATAAGGTTATTGCTGAGGCAAGAAAATCAATTGCCATACATGTTAAAGCAATGCTTGACTATCACAAACAAGGAATTCCAACTTTTGATTATGGTAATAATATTCGCCAAGTTGCACTTGAAGAAGGGATAGGTTGCGCCTTTGATTTCCCGGGCTTTGTTCCTGCATATATTCGCCCACTTTTTTGTCAAGGCATTGGTCCTTTTCGCTGGATTGCTTTATCTGGTGACCCTGAAGATATTTATAAAACGGATCAAAAAGTCAAAGAATTACTTCCAGATTACAAGCACTTGCACAACTGGTTAGATATGGCCAAAGAACGCATTGCCTTTCAAGGACTCCCTGCAAGAATCTGCTGGGTTGGTTTGGGTGATCGGGCAAAACTTGGGCTTGCCTTTAATGAAATGGTTGCCAAAGGTGAGCTTAAAGCTCCTATCGTGATTGGGCGAGATCATCTTGATTCAGGTTCTGTTGCCAGCCCAAATCGAGAAACTGAAAGCATGAAGGATGGCTCTGATGCAGTATCAGACTGGCCCTTGCTCAATGCACTATTAAATACAGCAAGTGGTGCTACCTGGGTAAGCCTTCATCACGGCGGTGGTGTCGGTATGGGCTTTTCTCAACATGCCGGTGTGGTCATTGTTGCCGATGGGACAAAAGAAGCGGCTAAAAGGCTTGAGCGTGTACTAACTAACGATCCTGCTACAGGCGTTATGCGCCATGCTGATGCTGGTTACCAAAGTGCTATTGATTGTTCAAAACAAAAAGGGTTAAATCTTCCGATGCTTAACAAACACATGGATAAGGTAAGTCTATGAATCTTACAATTGATACGATAAACAAACCTCATATGAAAAACCAGTTATTCTGCTTACAGCCAGGAAATCTGTCACTTGAAGATCTCCAAAAACTTATCTTCAATCCGATTCATATTTACCTTGATCAAAAAACATATCAAAGGATTGATGAATCTCGAGCGCTTGTACAAGACGTCATTGATAGTGAACAAAGTGTTTATGGCATTAATACAGGATTTGGCTTATTGGCCGATCAAAAAATCTCTAAAAAGGATTTAAAAGAGTTACAAAAACGCCTTGTTTTATCTCATGCAAGCGGTGTAGGAAAGCCACTTGAAAGCCTTGTCGTTAAACTTATTATGCTATTGAAAATCAATTCATTGGCGCAAGGATACTCAGGTATCACCCAAAACACACTAGACACACTGATTGCACTTTACAATCATGAAATCTATCCAATCATCCCTGAAAAAGGCTCTGTGGGTGCTTCAGGTGATCTAGCACCACTTGCACATATGAGTATGGCGTTAATTGGTGAAGGCGATGTTAATTATAATGGCCAACATATCAGTGCAAAAAAAGCATTAGATCAAGCAGGAATTTCAATTGTCACCTTACAGGAAAAAGAAGGTCTTGCCTTATTAAATGGCACACAAGTTTCAACGGCTTTGGCAATAATGGGATTAATAAAGACAATGCGTAATTTCAGCATTGCAACGATTTCAGGTAGTCTAAGTATTGATGCTGTTCAGGCAAGTATTAAGCCCTTTCACCCTAAAATAGCAGAAATTAAAAAAAGTAAAGGACAGATCATCTTTAGCAACGTAGTTCGCGATTTGCTTGATAAAAGTCAATTAATGGAAGTCCACCAAAAGAGTTGCCAGAAGGTGCAAGATCCTTATTCTTTACGCTGCCAACCACAAGTAATGGGTGCAATATGGCAGGTGATTAATAATGCCAAAACACATCTTTTAAACGAAGCCAATGGTGTCTCAGATAACCCGCTGATTCTCACTGAAGAAAAAGAAATCATCTCCGGTGGTAATTTCCATGCAGAAATCTCAGCCATGAGTGCAGATATGCTAAGCTTTGCTTGTGCTGAAATCGGTGCTATTGCAGAAAGACGCATTGCGCTGTTAATCGACAAGAATTTAAGTGGTTTACCGGCTTTTTTAGTCAATGATGCAGGTTTAAACTCAGGCTTTATGTTAGCACATGTCACTGCCTCTGCATTGGCAAGTGAAAACAAAACACTGGCGCATCCTGCGTGTGTTGACAGCTTACCAACCTCAGCAAATCAGGAAGACCATGTGAGTATGGCAACCTTTGCTGGTGCCAAGCTTAACACCATTTGTGATAATGTCTTATCGATTCTTGCAATTGAAACACTTGCTGCTTGTCAGGGGATCTCATTAAAAGCACCTTTGAAGAGCTCGCCTGTGCTAACACAAAAATTACAACTGATACGTGATAAGGTTCCGTCATATGATCAAGACAGATATTTTGCCAAAGATATTGAAACAGCAACAAGCATTATCACAAACAAAATCTATTACGAAGATATTCAGGCAAAATTATTCAACCATACAGACCAATAAAGGCCCAATAACACATGTATGATTTATTAATAAAAAATGCACATATTGTCAGTTTTAATGAAAACGATGATATTTATGACAACGCGCATATATTAATAGACCAGGGTAATATTATTGATATATTACCAACAAATGATAACCTCCCTGAAGCCGCAGAAATTATCGAGCATCATGGCAAACTTGTTACACCTGGTTTAATTGATTGCCATACCCATGTTGTCTATGGTGGCAGCCGTGCTGATGAGTTTGAAAAGCGTTTGCAAGGTGTCAGCTATAAAGAAATTGCAGAAAGTGGTGGCGGAATCATCTCAACGGTTAATGCCACACGAAAAGCTTGTGAAGATACACTTTTTGACAGTGCAAAAAAACGCCTTTTGCAAATGATGTCCTATGGCACAACTACCTGTGAGATAAAATCAGGATATGGACTTGATTTAGACAATGAACTTAAGATGTTAAAAGTTGCAAAAGCACTCAATCATGAACTTGCTATTGATATCATACCAACGTTTTTAGGTGCACACGCCCTGCCAAAAGAGTATCAGGATAAGGATGCTTACATCGATGATATTATTAATAATATGCTGCCGGCACTGCAACAAAACCAATTAAGTGAATTCGTCGATGGCTTTTGTGAATCTATTGGTTTTTCTCATGCACAGATCAAACGACTTTTTACCAAAGCCAAAGCATTGGGCTTTAAGCTTAAGCTTCATGCCGAACAACTTTCTGATCTTAAAGGTGCAAAACTTGCCGCACAAATGGGCGCATGTTCTGTTGATCAT
The DNA here is from genome assembly GCF_003574485.1 of Facilibium subflavum. Lineage (GTDB taxonomy): Bacteria > Pseudomonadota > Gammaproteobacteria > Francisellales > Francisellaceae > Facilibium > Facilibium subflavum. Next base: position 1,631 of record NZ_QLIT01000002.1, on the reverse strand, counting down.
TTGGAATATCTAGCGCCAGAAGATGTTCCTTTACTCAAACAGCATAATACTGTTGCCGTGTTACTACCGGGTGCTTTTTACTTTCTTAAAGAAACAAAACTTCCCCCAGTAAAAGCATTGCTATCTCACAAGGTTGATATTGCGATTGCCACAGATGCCAATCCAGGCTCATCACCTTTTTTATCACTGCCTTTGATGATGAATATGGCTTGTGTTTTATTTGGTTTAACCCCCTACCAGGCCTTTAAAGGAACAACGTTACATGCTGCCAAGGCTTTGGGTTTTGACCTTTCAACAGGCAGCATCAGTATTAATAAAAAGGCAGATATCATTTTGTGGGATTGCCAACATTATAATGAGATCGTTTACAACCCGACCTTCAACTACTGTCAACACCGTATTAAAGATGGCCAAATAGGTTGAAAAATACGCTATTTCCAAACTGCTGAAAATTATGATAGGGTAAATAAGGGATTATGAATCAAGGAAAAGGAGCGTAAATGTTAAATAGACAAAAAGGGGCACATGTTCCTGTTTTTTATCCAGCACTAGGATTGATCATTATCTTTGCCTGTATTGGCGTGTTATGGCCGCAGGATGCAAAAGCCATCTTTGGCGCAATGCAAAGCTGGTTAACATTACATGCCGGTTGGCTTTATATTTTGGCAATGGCCATTTTCCTTGTACTTTGTGTTTTTTTAATGGTGAGCCGCCTTGGTGATATTAAATTGGGTCTTGATCATTCAACACCTGAATATAGTAATCTTTCCTGGTTTGCGATGCTATTTGCCGCAGGCATGGGTATTGGACTGATGTTTTTCAGTGTTGCAGAACCACTTCAACACTTTATTGCTCCACCTGATGTCATCGCGACAACAAGCTCGTTTGCCGCAGCGAAAGATGCCATGAATGTAACCTTCTTTCACTGGGGACTTCAAGCCTGGTCAGTCTATGCAATTGTTGGCTTATCACTAGCTTATTTTTCTTATCGCCATAAACTGCCACTTTTACCAAGATCTGCACTTTTTCCATTGCTAGGAAAACGTATTTTTGGCCCAATTGGTCATGCGGTTGATGTCTTTGCCATTTTAGGTACGATGTTTGGCGTGGCAACCTCGCTTGGGCTTGGGGCAACACAGGTCAACGCTGGATTAGCCTACCTGTTTAATGTTCCTAATGATGCTTCTGTACAAACGATCATCATTGTCATTATTACGCTAATTGCTACAAGCTCAGTTGCATCCGGATTGGACAAAGGAATTAAGGGATTAAGTAATTTCAATATTATACTGGCGGTCGCCTTATTAATATTTCTATTGATATTTGGCAACACAACGTCATTAATACAGTCTTTTGTACAAAATACTGGAAACTATTTAAGCACGATTGTCCAGAAAACATTTAATTTATATGCATATCAAAATAAGCAAGGCTGGCTGAGCGGTTGGACCTTGTTTTACTGGGGGTGGTGGATTGCCTGGTCACCTTTTGTAGGAATGTTTATTGCACGTGTATCAAAGGGAAGAACGATACGCGAATTCCTTGTTGGTGTTTTATTTATTCCAACAGGGTTCACCTTCTTATGGCTAACTGTTTTTGGTAATTCTGCTATTAAGGGAAGCGCACAAAAT
>NZ_QLIT01000001.1 GCF_003574485.1 Facilibium subflavum | reverse complement strand
TTAGTTCACCTTGTAAAGCACGTTCAACCAGACCTTTGGTTAATTGCTTCAATACGCCATCTGATTTAAATAGATTGGATAAATCAGCACCTGATTCAACAATGAGATCAAGCGCTTGATCTAATGCTTTGTTTTGTTCTTTATTCTTCATCTTTCGTCCTTAGATTATACGTTTTAACCATTATAACCTATGAAAGAATTTACACAGTTATTTCAATACTCCCCAGAAAATTGGACCTTATTTATTGATACAATGGTATATGGCGATAAGCCAAGTTATACCTCAGCAATGAAAACACTAAAAAAGCTATCTGATATTGCAATTAATGCGATTAGTAATTAACCGATATAGTTTTTCACAATGGCTTCTCTGGAGTGGCCAAGATCATAGGATATAACCTCTCTGACCATTTTATCAATGCACTTTTGATCTGGTGTTAGCTCATTGCGTTTTGGACCACCATCAATAGGCGATCGCCAACCATTGCCCTTAGTATGATAGTTGGTTAGTTCAATATAGCGACGTTGCGCATAGGCATGTCGCAAACCATGAAGGTTTTTCATGCCAGCACGATGTGTTAGATCATCGTATTGATTGCGTCTTTCAATGTAGGTCATATTTTTAGGGATCATTGATTCTTTGCCCACTAAATTCATAGCTTTCTTGATGGTTTTAAGTTGCTCAGGTGTGGTTATGGGGATAATTCGCTCAATACCACCTTTCGTCCAGCTTGCCTGAAGTTTCAGGTAATGCGTATTGGCACCTGTTTCTCTGTAGGCTTGAAGTGGCTTGATTTTAAGGCACTCTTCGCGTCTTAACCCAAATTGCTGTTGAAGCTCTAATGACATGCGTAAACGTTCATCGTTAATATTGTCTAATGTCAGCTCATTAACAGCTTTGTTTTCAGTAGGAATGTAAGAGCGTCGCTCAATACCTAGATCATCGTTTGATTTGACAACGGTAGATCGACCATATACATCACAAACAAATCTAATGTTGGCCATACGATTTTTAATTGTCCCTGCTGATAGCCCCGATTTTTTCCAGTGCTCAACGAGTTGTTCTATGTGCTTTTGCTTGATGTTTTTAAGGTGGGGTAGTTTATTACAGCCGAGATGATCCAGATCGCGATAGATGGTTTTTAGTCTAGCTGACATGCTATGTCTGGTTGCATAGGACATTTGCTGCTGGTGCTTCTTACAAAATTGATTAATCATATAGTCTGCGTTCTTTAATTGTTTTTTGCTCATAGGATAGCCTCTAGCAATATTTTCTTTTCTGAGTAGCCCATTTCTTCCATAAGCAGTTTGTAAGCATCATCCTTTGTTATTCCTTTCTTCATGAGTGAAGCTAGCCGCTTGTAACCATATATTGCGCGGAAATTCGCATTGTAATCAATCTTTAACAGGGCAAGTTCTGCGTTGTACAGTTGAGCAATATGTCTCTCAGTTGCCATCTCGCCAAGAGTTGCTAAGCCACCAATGATGCTACGCAATTCATTGATGGTATCTCTTTGTTCTGGTTTGTACATTGTGATAACACGCTTCTTTCGATTATAAGCTATGTTTGTGGGGATATATAAATCAGCATCGACAACACAATTAGCTACAGGTAAACGTATGACTTCATACTTTGTTAAACCAAAGCTTAATTGCATTTTTAAGATGATAGCGGTAATTTTCGATTCAACCTGATGAACAATATCTTCAGACAAATATTTTGATCGGTACTGCTTTTGCTTTTGTATATCAAGCTCAGCATTGCTTGGGATCGTAATGTTGAATTTTCCATATGTATTGAAAGTGCGTAAAGCACCTAATTTATTGATCATGGTTGCTTGAGAGTTGCCTTTGGTTTTCCAAAGATCGGTAAGTTGAGTGACATGCGTTGATGTCATGTGATGAAATCCTGGTGGCATTATTTTTAAGTCCAACATGTCTTTCACAATATTGGTTAAAATTTTGCGCATCGTTTCACGATGATTATTTGTTCCTTGCGAATACTTAAGCAAGGTTGTATTAATTTGATTGATTAATTTACTTTTCATGTTGCCTTATCCATACCACTTTACCGTTAAACCCTTTCAAGCGTTAAGTGTTAAACCGCCTAATTTATTGTTTTGAAAACACAATAAATTCCACCATGTAAGATGGGATGAGCGGAAATTTGGGGCGCATTCGGAATTTGTGGGTATTTAGGCTGCTGCTTGCAATCCTCCTTCATAGGACATTTCTTCAATGTTTCGCCATCTCCCAGCCTTATAAAATGAACGTATAAGCAGCATATCATTGGCACTCTCTTCATTCCAAAAAATAGAATTGCCTTTCATTTTTAGATTAATAACCCTGCGAACACTGCTTTCTATAGCACCACTTCCTTGTGGAAAGCCATTATCTTTACGGTTCTTGTAATTTACCGCTCCCATATGGTTTATAAAATATCC